>NZ_JBVVPQ010000080.1:0-29612 GCF_055811695.1 Bradyrhizobium sp. MI1.3
ATATCGTCGATTGCAAAAACCTCGACGAGGCGCTCGACGTTGCGCGCGACCTCGGCGCCGCCAATCCCGGCGGCGCCCATTTAATGCGGCCCCGGGGGGGGGTTGGGCCCCGGGCGCGCCCCACAACCGGGGCGCGCCTGTCACCCTCCTTCATCTCCTGGCTTCAGGCCGGGCCGATGATGCTGGTGTTCCTCGCCTTCTTCCTGATCCCGCTCGTCTTCGTCGTCATCGTCTCGTTCTGGGACTACAACGAATACCAGTTGCTGCCGGCCTTCTCGGGCCGCGGTTACACCGACACGTTCGAAGGCTGCATCGCGCAGCTCCCCGATCTCTGCACGATCGCCAAGACTTATCTGAAGACGCTGAAGCTGTGCTTCCTCGTGTGGGTCATCACACTTTTCATTGGCTTTTGGGTCGCCTACTTCCTCGCCTTCCACGTCAAGTCGAAGACCTGGCAGATGGGACTGTCGCTGCTCTGCACGATCCCGTTCTGGACCTCCAACGTGATCCGCATGATCGCCTGGATTCCGCTGCTCGGACGCAACGGCCTTGTCAACTCAGGCTTGGTGAAGACGGGGCTGATCAACCATCCCGTTGAATGGCTGCTGTTCTCCGAATTCTCCGTGGTGCTGGCACTTGTGCACCTCT
The DNA here is from genome assembly GCF_055811695.1 of Bradyrhizobium sp. MI1.3. Taxonomy (NCBI): domain Bacteria; kingdom Pseudomonadati; phylum Pseudomonadota; class Alphaproteobacteria; order Hyphomicrobiales; family Nitrobacteraceae; genus Bradyrhizobium; species Bradyrhizobium sp. MI1.3. The sequence goes on from NZ_JBVVPQ010000080.1 coordinate 649, forward strand.
TCACCTTCTTCATGGTGGTGCCGATCTTCAATTCGATGGTACGCATCGACAAATCGCTGATCGAGGCCGCCTATGACGCCGGCGCGACCGGTTTCCAGACCCTCGTCAACGTCATCATTCCGCTGGCAAAACCTGGCATCGTGATCGGCTCGATCTTCGTCATCACCATCGTGATGGGCGATTTCATCACCATCGGCGTGATGGGCGGGCAGCAGATCGCGGCCGCCGGCAAGATCATCGAGACGCGGGTGAACGCGTTGCAATTCCCCGCAGCAGCGGCCAACGCCGTGATCCTGCTCGTCATCACCTTCCTGATCATCACCATGATGTCGCGCATCGTCGACATCAAGAAGGAGCTCTAGAGCATGAAGGAAGGACGCCCGCGCTCTTTCTACGTGCTCGCGATCTTCTTCGCGGCCTACACGCTGTTCCTCTACGGCCCGATGATCGCGATCTACGTGCTGTCGTTCCAGGGGCCGCAGGGTGGCCTCACCTTCCCGATGAACGGTGTGTCGACTTTCTGGATCGCAAAACTGTTCCAGGGCACCGGCATCGTCGATCTCGGCGCGGCCTTTCGCCGTTCGCTGCTGCTTGGCATTATCGTAATGATCGTCACCGTCGTGCTGTCGGTCGCAGCGGGCATGGCGTTTCGCCGCAAGTTCAAGGCGCAAAGCATCCTGTTCTACTCGGCGATCGCGAGCCTCATCGTGCCCTCGATCATCACCTCGCTCGGCATCTCGCTTGAATTCCGCATCATTGACGATCTGATCAAGGGCACCGTCAACGAGAATTTCGAGACCTCGATGGGCCTGCTCACCTCGGGCCTCGGTGCACATCTGACCTGGACGCTGCCGTTCGGCCTGCTCATCATGTTCGCGATCTTCAACCGCTTCGATCCCAGGCTCGAGGAAGCCGCGCGCGATCTCGGTGCGACGCCGTGGCAGGCCTTCCGTCATGTCGTGCTGCCGATCATCCTGCCCTCGGTGATCGGTATCGGCCTGTTCGGCTTCACCCTGTCCTGGGACGAGCTCGCGCGCTCCAGCCAGGCGATCGGGGCCGTGAACACGCTGCCTCTCGATCTCCAGGGCCTCACCACCACCGTGACAAACCCCGACATCTATGCGCTCGGCACCGTGATCTCGGCGGTGTCGTTCACGGTGATCGCGCTTGCGCTTGGCACCATCCACATGCTGAACAAGCGACAGGCGGCCAAAGGCTCGGACGCCGGCAAGGGGCTTGTCTGAAAAGGGGCTTGTCTGATCTGATGCGGCTTCACGTCGTCAATCCCAACACCGCTGCGACCATGACGGTGAAGATCGCCGCTGCCGCGCGAAGCGTCGCCCTGCCCGACACGATGATCGATGCGCGCCAGCCCACGATGGGCCCGGTCTCGATCGAGGGATTTTACGACGAGGCGTTCGCGGTGCCCGGCATGCTCGGCTGCATCCGCGAGGCCGACCGCGACGGCGCGGATGCGCACATCATCGCCTGCTTCGACGACACCGGTCTCGACGCCGCGCGCGCCGCGGCAAAGGCACCCGTGATCGGCATTGGCGAGGCCGGCTTCCACATGGCGAGCCTGATCGCCGCGCGCTTCGCCGTGGTGACGACGCTCGGTGTTTCCATCGTGCCGATCGAACATAATTTGCGGAAATACGGCCTCACCGACCGCTGCACCCGCGTCCGCGCTGCCGAGGTGCCGGTGCTCGCACTCGAGGAGCGCAACACCGATGCGCTCGCAAAAATCTCTACGGAAATCACGGCCGCGATCCGCGACGACCGCGCAGAGGCCATCGTGCTCGGTTGCGCCGGCATGGCCGATCTCGCCAATGAACTCGCCGCCACGCACGGCCTGCCCGTGATCGACGGCGTCGCGGCCGCGGTGACCTTGGCGGAATCACTGGTGCGATTGGGACTGAAAACCTCCCGGCTCGGACCCTATGCGGCGCCCCGATCGAAGACCTATTCAGGTCCGTTTTCGCCGTTTCAGCCCTGATCTCTGCCTCTGACGGGCGCTTGGATGCCCTAAGGCATCCTGATTGCTGGTTTTTTTGCTCTTAGCCTCTTTTTGGTCCCATTCCTTGCCGAAACGTAACGCTTTCGGGACACCCGGTGGCCTCAGGGTTGCCGGTCTTCGCCACTCACCAAGTTTCAATTTGGGTTTTGTCAGCGATGATCGATCTCGCAGAGGACGCACCGTCCAACCCGCTTCTTCGCCTCGGCGCCCAGCCCATCGCGCTGACCGCCGCCGCCCTCCTCCTGCTGATCGCCGGTGTGACCTCGATCGCGATCTGGCGCGCCTATACCGGCTCATCCCCTGAGACCGACCGGGTGGTGGCGTCGCGGCAGCTTCAGGCTCGGACCGCACAGGCATCCGAGCAGCTGGTCGAGAAGACCAAGGGGCTGGAGGCAACCCAGCAGGAATCGATCGACCAGCTTCAGGTCGTGCAGGACCAGCTCCAGAGTATGAAGCGCTTGCTCGCATTCCAGCAGGCCGACACCAAGCGTCTGTCCGAGCAGGTCACGACACTCAGCGAGTCCATCGACGGCCTGCGGCAATCCTTTGCGAGCGCCCGGGCGACCGAGGCGGAGACTCCCTCGGTTACCCGCAGGAAACCGGCGCGGCATCGTGTCCATGCCAGTGCACGCAAGCGCTCGCGCGGCTGAGCAGCCGGCGCCGCCTAAATTTTTGGACTTGTGAACTGGATCACATTCGCCCGTATGATTCCGAGCGATGCTCGCCGTCACCGGATGGCGTGAGCCGATTTCAATGTCCGGGGCTGGCAAGGTCGTTGACGGTATATTGCGTCAACGGCCTTGTTTTTTAACGGGTACCGCCGCCTATTCGCAGACATCCACGGAGCGGATGCGCCAGCCCGACGGCGTCATGACGCGCTTGCGCACGACGTAGCAGCCGCCATAGCCACCATCGTCGTAGCCGGTACCATAGTAATAGGGATCGCCGTAATACGGTTGGCCGTAGCCGTAATAGCCGCCGTAATAACCCGCGCCGGCGATACCCGCCCCGATGGCGATTCCCGGCCAGAAGCCACCGCCATGCCAGTGGCCGCCGTGACCCCAGCCGCCACCGTGGCCCCAGCCGCCACCACCGTGGCCGAAACCGCCCCGCGCCTGGGCGGCCTGTGGGGCTGACAGCCCGACTATCGCGACGGCCAGCGCCGCCATCATCATCTTGCGTAACATCCACTCGATCCTCCGCGTGGACACGCTCCACGCTCAAAGCAGGATCAAGCTAGCGTTCCCTGGGCATTCCGGACAGCCACGCTGCCTCACTTCCGCGCGAGCGTCAGCAGCCGCGGCAGATGCTCTTGAGCTTCTTGTCGAGCAGCCGGTTCTCGGCGTTGACGGCGGCGTCGGTGGATCCACCTGCGCCGGTCCCGGTGGTGGTTCCGGAGGTGGCATTCGCTCCCGATGATTGCGCCGTACCCAGGCTGTTGGTCCCGGGCGGCGGAGCCGGAGAATTGGCGACACCTCCGGCCGATCCCGCTGCGCCGCCGCTCGCTTGCGCGAACGCTACGGCCGGCATCGCGGCAAGGGCGAAGATGACAATCATGGTCTTGATTGAACAGGTTGCGGACGATGTTGCCATTCGAATGCTCCTTTACCGATCAACCGCCGCATCGATGACCGGTTCCGGAACAATTGCCGTCAGTTCAGCTTGAAAGGGGGAGAGCCACGATCATGCGAAAGCCGATCGCGTTCGACGCTGCAAACCAGAGAGGCGAAATCAGGATGACGGATCGCGATCCTTTTGCAGAGGGCGAACGCGCCGCGCGCGAAAACATTCCGGCAGAAGCCAATCCTTACTCGGACGGCAGCGACGAACACGCGTTGTGGGCTGCCGGTCACGAGAGGGTCGCGGGTGCGATCGAAGCGCGCGAATCCGAGGGAAGCTGAGGCGCCGCTTCGAATGGGGCGCGCCGTTGAACTACGCGGCCGCCACCATCCCCTCGGTCCGGTCCTCGACCATGGTCACGAACATGTGGGACTCTTCCCCTGCGCCGCCGATCTGGACACGGCGGGCGGAGATCACGCGGCGCCCGCGCGCGGCATTGTCGATGGTATCGACGATCGGCTCGAGCTGCTGTTTCTGCGCCAGAAGCTGTTGGTCGCGCTGCTCGATCAATTCGGCTGCCTCCGCGGAGAACAACTCCCGCGCGGTCTTGCCGATGATCTCGCCGCGCGACATGCCGATCATGTTCTCGGCCGCCTTGTTGACGAAGACGTAACGCAAATTGCGCGCGTCCTTGGCGATGATGCCCTCGGCCACGTTCTCGATGATGGTGGCGAGGAAGCGCTCCATCCGCTCGAGAATGCGCTCGCGCTGACGCTGCTCGGTGACGTCTTCCTGCACCGACACCCAGCCGCCACCGTCCATCGGACGCTCGTAGATCTTGATGATGCGGCCGTCATTCAGGGCGACCTCGTCGACCGCCGGCTCGCGCTTGGTGATCCGGTCGAGGACCGCCGCGACATATTTCGCGACGTTACCGCTGAACAACCCGCTCCTGACTCTGTGCTGGAGAATTTCCTCGACCGTCGACCCGGCCTGGATCGTCTCGGGTAGATTGTAGATCCCCCGGTAGTTGGTGTTCATCGCGACCACATTGGCCTTGCCGTCGAGCATAACCAGGCCCTGCGGCATGCTGTTGATAGCGGCCGAAAGCTGCCACTTCTTGGCCTGGTACTTGTCGTTGAACTTGTCGCGCTCGGTCATGGCCGCGTCGCGCGCCTGCGCTGTGCCGAGTTCGATCTCCTCGAGCTCGAAGATCCGCGCCACCGCATCGCGGAAGTTCTGTACGGCTCGCGCAAGACGACCGATCTCGTCGTGACGGCCGAGATGCGGCACCTCGCTCTTGACGTCACCGCCGGCAATGCGGTCGGTCGCTTGCGTGATCTCAGCCAGCGCCCCGACCACCGAGCCCCGCATCACAACGACGTTCAGCCCCGCGAAAACGAGCGCCACGAGCCCGAGCACGAACAAATAAGCCGCGGCATAGCGGTTCTCGTTGGCAAGTTCGTCCGCCTCGCGGGCGCGCTGCCCGTAGATCCGTTCCAGCGTCTCCAGATCGAGATTGAGCTTGTTGCGTAGCGTCCGGTTGGTGTCGTTATCGCCCCATTCGCGCGCTGCGGCCGGACTGATCTCCAGCCCGCGCCGAACAAGCTCCTGGCGAAATTCGATGAACTGCGCGATGCGCTGGCGGAAGCTCGAGACTTGCGCGGCATCGTCGGCGGCGACGGTCCGCTCCATGCTCTTCACCGCCTCGGCGAGTTCGCGGTTACGGCGCACCAGACCGTCGGCGAACTGCTTCATCGCGCCGCGATCGGCGGACATGTAGATGCCGCGCGATTCCATGACGACGGCGTAGATCAGCGTGTTGATACGCCCGACATTGATCGCCGCCTCCGCCGAAGAGGCGTGCATGTGGCGGTAGGTCGTCTGCAGGCGGACGGTCTGGATCGACATCACGAGCAGGAAGGTGGTGACGATCGCGAGAAAGCCGGCAATGCTGTAGACTTTCTCCGCAACGCTCAGGGTATCCGCGCCGCGAGCGAAACGAACGAGCTTTTTCACAAATTTGGTTCCGGCGCCGAGTCCGGATCCCAGCGCCGCAGCATCCATGGCGCCACTCCTCCTGGTTGAAAACGCTCCAGGATAGGCATGATGGCGCTAGCGGAGGATTAAAATACCGGCGGGTGTTTTTACGGTACGGAACCAGATGCCGGCCGCACACGGCCTGCGTGCATCTCAGTCGATCCGCTTTAGACCCTTCGTGAAGCGCGGGCCGTTCGCGACGTAGAACTTCGCCGCGCTGCCCATCTTCTGCACCTGGGCGTCGTCGAGCGTGCGGATCACCCGCGCCGGCGAGCCGATGATCAGGGACCGTTCGGGGAATTCCTTGCCTTCGGTGATGACGGAGCCGGCGCCGACGATGCTGTTGCGGCCGATCCTGGCGCCGTTCATCACGATGGAGCCCATGCCGACGAGTGCGCCCTCCTCGATGGTGCAGCCGTGCAGGATGACGTTGTGGCCGACCGTACAGTTTCTGCCGATGTGAAGCGGAAAACCGAGATCGGTGTGGCAGGTCGAGCCGTCCTGCACGTTGGATCCCTCGCCGATCTCGATCCACTCATTGTCGCCGCGCAGCACCGCGCCGAACCAGACGCTCGCGCCCGGCTTCAGGCGCACGCGGCCGATCACGGTGGCGGTCTCAGCGATGAAGTAATTGCCGTCGGCGGGAAGGTCGGGCGCCTGCCCGTCGAGCTCGTAGATCGCCATGAGGGTCTCCTGTCGGGTCAACCCCAGCCATAGCGAAACGGCAGCCTTGACGCAAAGGCCCGCCGCGCAGGCAGCCCTACAGCGCCCGTATCAGACCAGAACGCCGGCCGCGCGGAGCGTCATCAGGAAGAAGGTGCCGCTCATCATACTCCAGAAGCCGGCGATGACGGTGGCCATCATCACGAATTCGACGCGGCGGCTCTCCACCTGCCTGCCGCGCAGGGTGTTGCGCATGATGATGAAAGGCGCCGCGAACACCAGGAACGGAACCGCCGCGAAGGTCTTCGGCGCCACGCCGTCCTGCAACAGACCGAAGCCGGCGGGCCGCTGTGCGACCGTCTGATATCCGCTGACGAGCGCTCCCGCGAGCGCGAAACCGATGCCGATCGAGAAGAATGTATTGAGAGCTTCAGGTGTCATCGGAACGGTCCGCCCTTACGCAACGCGAGGTGACTTCCTGTGACAAAGAGTGCCGGTTAACGCTACATTATCCTTAAGGGAAGGTTAACGCCGCCGGCCGTTCCACGCAGGCCTGTCTCCCTTCCCTGCAGCCGGCGAACGCTCCGCGAAATCGCAGCCGCGTGGCATATTCGCTGCTGATTCGTCGGCCATCGGCCGACTTCCGGCTCATTCGCGCGGCTCATGACGGTGTTTTCGGCAATTTCCCCTCAATCTCCCCGAGCGCACACCCGGGCCCATGTGGTGCCGATCGTGCTCGGCGGCACTGCCGCGATGTGCGCCGTCGCGCTCGTCGCCTATTTGTTGTGGCCAACCTGGGGCCCGAGCGGCGCGAGCGCCCCGGACAAGCTGCCGGTGAGCGTCGGCGGCACGCTGTTCAACCTGCCGACCAATGCGATCCGCATGAAGATCCAGCGCCACTCCGGGCCGCAGGAGCGGATCGATCTCGACTTCCTGTATCCCTCGCTCGAGCCGCCGGGCGCGCCGAAGCACGTCACCGCCGATAGTGTGGATGCGGCGATGCAGCCGATCGACCGCATCTTCCTGTCGATCGCCGCGCATCGCGATGCGCTCTCGCCCGAGCAGCGCACCGCCACGATCTATCCGCGCTATCTCGACCAGGCCGCGGCAACGCCCCAGGACGGGCTAACAATGCGGATGTTCCGCGCCGATACGCCCTACGGCAGCGAGGATCTCTACTCTGCCGCGAGTCCTGCACTGACCGCGCGCTGCACGCGGGATGCGGCGACGCCCGGCATGTGCCTCGCCGAACGCCGCGTCGGCGGCGCCGACCTCACCTTCCGCTTTCCGCGCAGCTGGCTATCGCAGTGGCGCGATGCGGCGGAAGCGATGGAGAAGCTGACGGCGCAACTGCGCGGCCCGAAGGGCTGAGCGCAGCCTCTGCGCCCCGAGCCTCCAAAACAAAAACTGCGAAAACAACCCCATGCACAGTAGCCAAGTGCCTGGCATGACTTCGTATTTTCGAAGCCAGCCTGCAAAAAATTCGGCCCCTCCCGAGAATTCGTCTTTTCGAAAAAGATTCAAAGCCGCAGGCAATTCAAACGCCGATCTCCTTGTGATCGCTCCAGCGATAAGTCGGCAGATCCAGCTTGTCGGCAAGGTCTCGACCGATGGCGAGTCTCGCCGCACCGGGAAACGAGAACGCCTTCACGACCTGATTGCGAAACCACAATCCCCATGACGTCCGCGGCGCAAATGCCGCGGCGAAGCGCTCCGCTCCGCGCTGCTTGGCGCCGATATAGCTGCGAAGGCGGGTCTCATAGGCGCTGAATGCTTGCTCGTGGCGCCCGTCGGCGCGTGCGAGTTCTCCCGCAAGCACATAGGCAGAGATCATGGCCAGAGCCGAGCCCTGCCCGGCGACGAGCGACACGCAGAAGGCAGCGTCTCCAATCAGCACGACGCGGCCCCGCGACCAGCCGTCCATCCTGATCTGGCTGACCCGGTCGCAATACAAATCATCGGTGCGCTCGAGTTCGTTCAGAATGTCTGGGCATTCCCAGCGGGCGTCGCGATAGAGATCACGCAGCTGTGCCTTTGCGGCAGGCCCGCCTGCATCGCCGCGAAACACGAAGAGGAACAAGGTGCGATCATTGCACAGCGCGAAACGGCCAATCATCCGGCCCGGCCGGTTGTGCATCAGATACACATTCTCGTCGCGACGACGATAGCCGCGGGTTTCGAATGCCGCGACGCCATAGCCGAGATTTCTTTCGAACGTCCCGATCGAGCCGAACGCAAGGCTGCGCACCTGCGAATGCAAGCCGTCAGCACCGACGACGAGATCGAAACGTCGGCTCCCGCCGCGCCGCAACTGGACGTCGACCCATTCAGGCTGCTGCTCCAGGCCAACGATCTCCTCATCGAAGATCGTTTCAACACCGTCGCGGACCGTACCGTACAGCAGGCGCGACAGATCGCTTCGTGCCAGAGTGACGTAGCGGCCGCCTGTGAGATCGTCGAGGACGTCCGTGCCAAATCCGGCGATACGCCGGCCATGATCGTCGACGATCCGCATTTCCCTGGCGCGATAGCCGGCGTTCTCGATCGCCGGCAGCAGCCCCATCCGTTCGGCGATGTCGTAGCCGAGTCCCCAGAAATCGATCACGTAGCCGCCGCGACGAAGTGCGCTCGCGCGCTCGACCAGCGCCGGCGCGTAGCCCGCCGCCTTGAGCCAATAGGCGAGCGTCGGCCCTGCAATCCCCGCCCCGGAGATCAGAACTGTTCGCATGGAAGGAATATGGGAAAAGCGGCGGCCGATCGCACCGCCGCGTCAGACACCAAATGGTGAGGGCGGGAAGTTCCGCCTCACCAGTCGTGTCGCATCACTCCTGGTCGACCAGATCGTCCTCGAGGATCGCCATCTGGAACTGGAACGAGCGATCATCGTCCTCGTCGTCGACGAAGAGCACACCGATGAATTCCTCGCCGATATAGACTTCGGCGGAATCATCCTTCTTAGGCCGCGGCACGACGCGGATCTTGGGATTGCCGAATACGCGTTTCAGGTACGCGTCGAGCTTCCTAACTTCCTTGACGTCCACGGCAAGTCTCCAATCGAAATCTAGGTTGGCGCGGGTTTTAGGACGAGACGCGACCAACCGCCAGCATGAATTGCCAAAGAATTTGGGGACCGAAAGGGGCGGGAAATCCCGCCCTTCCGACAAGCTCGAAGTCCGCCTCAGAGTCCCGCCTCAAAGTCCCATGGCGTTGATCATCTGATCCATGGTGCGCGACGGCTCGGCGCAGCCGGCTTCGCCGACGACCTTGGCGGGCACGCCTGCGACCGTCACGTTGTGCGGCACCGGTTTGACCACGACCGAGCCCGCCGCGATGCGCGCGCAATGACCGATCTCGATATTGCCGAGGATCTTTGCGCCCGCGCCGATCAGGACCCCGTGACGGATTTTCGGATGGCGGTCCTCGTTCTCCTTGCCGGTGCCGCCGAGCGTGACGCCGTGCAGGATCGAGACGTCGTCCTCGATCAGCGCAGTCTCACCGCAGACGAAACCGGTGGCGTGGTCGAGGAAGATGCCGCGGCCGATGCGCGCGGCGGGATTGATGTCGGTCTGGAATACCGCAGACGCCCGGCTCTGCAGATAATACGCAAAATCCTTGCGGCCCTTCAGATAGAGCCAATGCGCGAGGCGGTGGGTCTGGATGGCGTGAAAGCCCTTGAAATAGAGCAACGGGTCGATGAAGCGCGACGTCGCGGGGTCGCGGTCGTAAACGGCGACGAGATCGGCGCGGAACGCGTTGCCGAGATCGGGATCATCGCGTAGCGCCTCGTCGTAGGTCTGGCGCACGAGATCGCCCGACAGCGCGGAATGATCGAGCCGATCGGCGACACGATGGATGACAGCATCTTCCAGGCGGCTGTGATGCAGCACCGTCGAATAGATGAAGGTCGCAAGCTCCGGCTCGCGATGGACGATGTCCTCCGCTTCGCCGCGGATCCGATCCCAGATCGGATCAAGCGTTGCGAGCTTTCCTCCCGGATTGACCTGATGCACTGCCATGAGATCTGCTCTTTCGAATTGGCTCGTTTCGATGGTTCTATAACACAGTCTAAGCGACAAAGTCCTGACGGGCTTGCCTGAGAGTGAACAGTGCGTTGCCCAGCGGGGGCATGCCAACACGTTGAATCACAACAGTTTCTTCCGACACCCCCGGCGGCAAGGTCGGCTCAAAATGGTCAGGGTTTCGCCAAATTCAAGCCGGGCGGCGTCAAACTATTGGTGAATTCCGCCTCAACCGTGATTGCGGGCATGGTCCGAGTGAGGACGGAGCGGATTTGACCATCACCACCGATCATTTGCGCGCGGGCGCCGCTGATACCCTCTGGCTGCGGCTCGCCGCGGTCGCCCTGCCGCTCCTGTTGATCGCGCCGGCGTTCTGGAACGGCTATCCGCTGTTGCAATGGGATACCGGAGGCTATCTGGCGCGCTGGTACGAGGGCTATCTCGTCCCGAGCCGCTCCACGGTGTTCGGCATCTATCTGCACTATGGCGAGAGTTCTGGATTCTGGATCAACCTCGCGGCCCAGGCGCTGGCGACGCTGTGGCTGTTGCAGCTCACCTTGCGCGTGCTCGGCCTGATGCAAACGTTCCGTTTCGTGGCGATCAGCCTGCTCCTGATCCTGTCGACTGCGCTGCCCTGGCTTGCGAGCATGTTGCTCACCGACATCTTTGCAGGCCTGTCGGTGCTGTCGTTATTCCTGCTGGTCGTCGGTGGGCAGCGGACTTCGGCGCTCGAAAAGATCACGCTGTTCGTCTTCACCGCCTTTGCCGCCGCGACCCACAGCGCCACGCTCGGCGTGCTGCTCGGGCTCTGCGTCGCCGGCTGGATGGCGCGACCGTTGCTGGGGCGCCGGCTTCCTATCGCCGGACTGGCGCAGGCGAGCCTGACCATCGTCGTGGGCGGACTGATGCTGGTGTCAGCCAACCATGCGCTGTCAGGCAAATGGGCCTGGACCCCCGGCGGCACGGGGGTCGCCTTCGGCCGCATGATGCAGGACGGCATCGTCGCGCGTTATCTCAACGACCATTGCCCGCGCGAAAAACTCAAGCTCTGCCCCTATCGCGACCAATTGCCGGCGACCGCCGACGAATTCCTGTGGGGCAAGAGCATGTTCAACACGCTAGGCCGGTTCGAGGGCATGAACGACGAGATGGGCACCATCGTCGTGGGTTCGCTCGCCGACTATCCGGCCTGGCAAGCCGGCGCGGCGTTGCGGGCGCTGGGTCGGCAATTGCTGCATGTCGCGACCGGCGAAGGCACCAATGGCTGGATCCCGCACACCCGCGGCATCATCGAGCGCTATATCCCCTCACAGGCCGCGCCGATGCGGGCGGCGCGCCAGCAGCACTGGGGTCTCGATTTCGCCTACGTCAACTGGCTGCACGTGCCCGTTGCGCTGGCCTCGATGCTGGCGCTTGTCGTGCTGCTTGCGCATGCTCTCGCGATCCGCCGGCTTGACGACCTGACGCTGCTGGCGGCAACCGTCACGCTGGCGCTGCTCGGCAACGCCTTCATCTGCGGCGTGATCTCCGGCCCGCACGACCGCTACGGCGCGCGGATGGCGTGGGTCGCGACCTTCGTGGTGCTGATGGCGCTGGCGCGACGGTTTGGCGAGGACAGCAAGGCGCGATGAGATTGGGGTGAAGCGCTATCGCGCTCCAGTTCTTGGAACGAATTCGTCGCCCTCGTCTGCTTGAAAATTCGACCATGTCGGGTTGCCCGACTGCCGACTTGAACGCTGCCACGACAACGTCGAATGGCTTCGAGCCCCTAAGGCTGAAACGCTCGACCTCGACTTTAGCGATTGTCATTGGTCCTCCGTAACTGCTGCAAGCTGTGCATCCAGTCGCCATGTCGAGTTGGGTAATGTCATTCTCCGGATGCCTGGCTCAAAATGGTCGAGCGGAAGCGTGCGGGCTCCCGGCGCCAAAGCGCCGGGAGCGGCACCGTCACTTCGCGAGGGCCGCTTTTTCGATCACCTCAGCGACCTGCTTCGCATGGACGACGAGCGAGGCATGGCTGCCGGCGACTTCCGTCGTCTGAGCATGGATCCTGGCTGCGAACGACTTCTGGGCCTCGGGCGCGAGGACTTTGTCCTTCGTGCTGATGACGTAGAAATTCGGCTTGTCATGCCAGGCCGCAACGTCGACCGGAGCTTCGAACGCAACGTGGTTCAGCGGAAGCTGCGAGTTGGCCAGGTGCGCGGCGATCTCCGGAGGAAGGTCAGCCGCGACGGCTGACGGAAACACCTTTGGATCGATGTACAGATTGCCCTTCGCATCGGGGTGGATCGCCTTGCCGCCTTCGGTCGGCGGACCGGCCTTCGTCAGCGACGCCAGGGATTCACCGATCTCCGGCGCAAAGGCGGACACATAAACCAGCGCCGAAACCTTGGGATCGTTGCCGGCTTGCGTGATCACCACGCCGCCCCATGAGTGGCCGACCAGAACGGTCCTGCCGGCTTGCTTCGCGAGCGCCTGTTTGGTCGCATCGACGTCGGCGGCGAGCGAAGTGAGTGGATTTTCGACGAGCGTGACGTTGTAGCCTTTCTTCGTGAGAATATCGGCAACCGGCTGCCAGCTCGTCTGGTCTACAAAGGCGCCGTGCACGAGCACGATATTGTGGGCTGCCCCCTTGGGCAGTTCGGCGGAACGGGCGGGCCCGACCATTGTCGATCCGGCCAGGAGTACGGCGGCTGCTGAAAGTAGGAAATTTAGCATTGATTGTTCCTGTTGGTATGTCGGACGAACACAGTCCGGGGGAATGGACAGGCGTTTCCAGCAAGGTCGCGGTTCTTCCATCTGCCGTTGGCTAAATGGTTGCCGCACGTCACGTCGGCCCGCCGTGGCATGACGTATTCCATGGACCTCATCGGACGATAGGGACCAATCGTCCGCGTCTTGTGTCCGATCGTCCATGGATCTAGTCTCGGTGGATGGATATACTTACCCAGGTGCTCGATCGGGTTCGTCTCGGCGGGACGCTGCTCTTTCACTTCGAGCTCGGCCATCCCTGGCATCTTGAGTTGCCGGCGCGCCCCTACGCCCTGTTTCACTATCTCAGCCAAGGTTCAGCGACCCTCGCGCTCGAACAGGGAGAGGAAATCCAGATCACCGGGGGCGATTTTGTCGTCATCACACGTGGCGAGCCCCATGTGTTTTATTCGGATCGCCGGGCCGAGCCTTTGCGCATCGTGGATATCGAACGGTCGTCGCCACGCCTCGGCTTCCTTCGCCACGGCAGCCGTGCAAAGCCGCTCTCGACCATGCTCTGCGGCAATTTCACGGTGTCGCGGCCGACGTTTGGCAGCGTGCTGGAGTTGCTTCCACCCGTGCTCTTGCTGAAGCCGACGTCGGACCGTGGTTGGCTTGAAGCCATCCTGCGCCGCATGATGAGCGAGTCCGCGCTCGAGCGTCCTGGCCAAGGCGTCGCGCTTTCACGACTGACGGAAGTGCTCTTCGTCGAGGTGCTGCGAAGCTGGATCGCGTCTCTCAGCCCCGGACAAGGCGGCTGGATCGGGGCCATTTCTGACCCCCATATCGGACCCGCGCTGAAGCTGATTCACGAAAGTCCGGAGCAGCTTTGGACGCTGAGCGACCTTGGCCGTCGCGTCGGGCTCGGCCGCTCGGCATTTTCGGCGCGCTTCACCAGGCTCGTGGGCCAGCCCATGCAACGTTATGTGATCGAACGCCGGATGACGGAGGCGGCGTTCCTGCTCGAAACCAGCGACGAGCCGATCGCACGGATTGCCAACCGGGTCGGTTACGAGACTGCAGCGGCGTTTTCGAAGTTGTTTCACCGGCACATTGGTCAGTCGCCCGGCCGTTACCGGGCTGCGCGACGCGCCGACGGAGGCCGTGCGCAGTTGGACGGATCGGAATTGCAAGTATCCGATTGACCTGGATAAGGCTGTGGCTTTGAGCTGAGTCTCATATGCGCGCTTAGCGAACCCCGGTGCCTGCGTAGAGGAATGGACGGTTGCCCCGAAGGGAGTGGATGGCCCATTGTAACGAGACATTTCAGGATAGCTGAAACCGCCTCATCGCCTCAGCTCCTGCGTGAGAGGAAATCCAGCACGCCGGTCTTGTAGACCTTGTCGCCGACTGCGCGCATGTGATCGCGGTTCGGAATGTCGAGCACTTCCGAACCCGGGATGATCGCGCCGAGCGCGCTGGCCGATCCCGCGACGTCGTCGGTCGAGCCCACCGCGATCAGCACGGGCACGTCGATGCGTGCGGCCTGCTCTTTCGTCATGAGATCGCGCGTGCCGCGCAGGCAGGCGGCCAGCGCCTTGTGGTCGGAACGGGTTTGGTCTGCAAAAGCACGAAAAGTGCGTCCGACGGGATCGGAGACGTCGTCGAGCGAGGGCGCTTCGAGCGCCTTCGCGACGTTCTCGCCGGGCCCGGTGCCCTCGATCAGGCCGCCGATGCCGATGCCGCCGAGAATTGCCGAACGCAGGCGCTGCGGCTCGTTGAGGGAGAGCCAGGCCGTCATCCGTCCGCCCATCGAATAGCCCATGAGATCGGCCTGCGGGATGGCGAGGTGATCCATCAGCGCGAGCACGTCGCCGGCCATGGTCGGGATCGAGTACTGCGCGGGCTCGTAGAGCTTGGCGCTTTCGCCATGGCCGCGATTGTCGAGCGCAATGACGCGGCGGCCGTTCTTGCGCAGCTCCGAGACCCAGGTCGGATAGACCCAGTTCACGTTCTTGCTGGAGGCAAAGCCGTGCACCAGGATGATCGGATCGCCCTCGCCTTCGTCGAGATAGGCAATTTCAACGGCGCCGTTGTGAAAGCTCGGCATCATCAGTTCCGCAATCTTGAGGGGAAGAGGTATCTTAGGCGGTGACGGCAGCGCTTGCCAGAACGGCTTCGGCGGCGATCCGGGCCTGGCGAAGTCGCCGCGCCCGCCTGCGATCGCACCAGGCCTGGGTCAGGCGCTCCGTGGTCGCCTTGATCGAGGACAACAGGCCGAACAGCGTCAAGGCCGCACCGAACAGCCAGAGTGCGAGATTGAACGCCCCGCCGATCAGCAGCAGCGCGCCGCGGCCGAGCAGCTTCAGGATCGCGCGCGTCTTGCCGCCCTGCGCTTCCGCGAGCCGCGCCGCGCGTGCGACGTCCTTCGGACCTTCGGCGATGCGCAAGCTATCCATCGCACCGCGCGTGCCGGTCTTCTCGACGACGCGCGTGACATCCTTGCCGAGCCGAACCAGCGCGCCGGCCTTCTCGGCGCGGAACGCGGCCTTGATCGCGCTCAAGGTCTGGCCCGGCCGCAGCACCGAGCCGGAGGCAACCGCGTTCTGGAGCATCGGCGTATCGACGACCTCGCGCGCGGACCGGCCGGCCCATGCCGCCAGTCCCTCGCCGAGCCGGCCCACCTTCCGCGCGTCCTTCACCAGCGTCAGCCCGGCGCGAACCGGCGCGGCACCGCCGACGGAGACGTAGGTCACGGCCGTGACCGCGAGACCCGCGGCCGCGAGGCCCAGCACCAGGCGATCGGTCTCCTCGCCCATGGCGAGGTGCTTGCCCTCGCGCACGACATCCCTGATGTCGCCGATGACGAAGAGATCGCCGGCCACGGTCCCCGACAGGCTCGCAACATCGTCCGCGTTGCCGGTGACGAGACCCGTGGCAAACCGTTTTGCGACATGCGAGGTGGAATTTTCGGCTTTGACCGCGTCGCTGACACGGCTCAGGAGGTCGTCAGGCAGCGCGATGTTGCGGTCGCGCGCCAGCGCGACAAAACTGTCGGCGAGATCGGCATCGCCCGACGCGAGCGCAGCCTCGATGTTGTCCTGAATCATGCGGTCATTGTGCCGCAGCAGCGCGTCGAGCTTGATCTCGGAGAGCGCGGCGGGATCGTCCTGGGCGGCCAGAATCGCCCCGGCCTCGCGGGCAGGCGGTGCTACCTGCGCGAGCATGAAGCCGCAAGCCACGATACCGGTCAACGCTGTGCTGATTCGCAACCACTTCATGCGGAGAGCCTGGACGGTCCTGAGATCGTTGACGCCTAACGGTTGGTCTTTCGTCGCAATTACGCTCGTCCACAGACATAGTATGCCAAAATTGCGACACAACGTCCCCGACGAAAGAAGGGCTTCTCTCAGGCCGCAAGATTGTGTCGAATTTGCATGAGCAAATGAGCATGGGGCATTGCGGAGCTTTCGGTTCCGCTGGACTAGCAATCATCCACACCCGCCAGTATGGTCCGCGGCGCCTTAATAATGCCGCGTCAGTCGTGATTGTGTCTGCCGCCATTGCCACTCCAGGATGAGTACGATGTCCGACCATGTCGTCCCGCACTTCCACAACGATGCCGGTGTCCCCGTCATCGAGATCGGCTCGCAAGAGTTCATGTGCGTGGGCGCCAACCCTCCGTTCGATCATCCGCACGTCTTCCTCGACCTCGGCAACGACAACGAGATCATCTGCCCCTACTGCTCGACGCTGTACCGTTTCGCCGCCGACCTGAAGGCGGGCGAAGCCCGTCCGCCGGAATGCGTCCTGAAGGACAAGGTGGCCTGACCGCTTCCATCGGCCAGGGGTGGCGCTCTCCCGAACGATTGTCATCGCCGGTGCCGGCATAGGTGGACTGACGGCTGCGCTCGCGCTCGCGGCACGCGGCTTCCGCATCGTCGTGCTGGAAAAGGCCGAGCGGCTCGAGGAAGTCGGCGCCGGTCTGCAACTCTCCCCCAATGCCAGCCGCGTGCTGGTCGAGCTCGGCCTTACCGAGCGCCTCAAGCTGCGCGCCGTGATCCCGGAGGCGGTCTCGATCATGAGCGCGCGGGCCGGCGGCGAGCTGTTGCGCATGCCGCTGGGAGAAGCCGCCGCCGCGCGCGCCGGCGCCCCCTATTGGGTGGTGCACCGCGCCGATTTGCAATCCGCCCTCGCCGGCGCAGTCTCCGACCATCCCGATATCGACCTGAAACTCGGCGCGACCTTCGAAGACGTCGCGCCTCACGCCAAGGGGCTGACGGTCGTCCATCGCAGCGGTACGATCCGGCGCAGCGATCTCGCCAGTGCGCTGATCGGCGCGGACGGCATCTGGTCGACGGTGCGCCAGCATCTGTTTCCCGAGGTGCAGCCGCGCTTCTCCGGGCTGATTGCCTGGCGCGGCACGCTCGACGCCACGCAACTGCCGAAGGACTACACCGCGCGCCGGGTCCAGCTCTGGATGGGCCCGAATGCCCATCTCGTCGCCTACCCGATCGCGGGGGGACGCCAGATCAACGTGGTCGCGGTGCTGCCGGGCACCTGGAATAGACCGGGCTGGAGCACGCCCGGCGATCCCCGCGAGGTGATGGACGCCTTCGCCGCGCCGCGCTGGCCGCCAGCGGCGCGCATGATGCTCGCCACGGTCGATAGCTGGCGGAAATGGGCGCTGTTCGGCGTGCCTGACGACTGCCCCTGGAGCAACGGCCCGGTCGCGCTGCTCGGCGACGCCGTGCATGCGATGCTGCCGTTTGCAGCCCAGGGCGCCGGCATGGCGATCGAGGACGCCGCGGTGCTCGCGCAGCATTTGAGCCTTGAGGTCGCCGAGAGCACCGCTGGCATCACAGCTGCGCTGAGACAATACGGCCGTACGCGCCAGGCGCGCGTGCGGCGGGTGCAGCGGACCGCGCGGCAGCAGGGCCGCATCTATCATTTCACTGGGCCGCTCGCGCTCGCGCGCGATCTTGCGGTGCGCGCCCTCGGCCCGGAACGCATGCTGGCACGGCAGGACTGGATTTACGGCTGGCGACCCTGATGCGAGGCGCCGGTTTCAGCGCACTGCTCTTGTCGATTTCGGGGCAGGCTTGATCGGGCCAGGATTGGCTGCGGGCGCCGGCGCAGCGGCGGGCGTCGCCTCGGGGGGCGTTTCCCGGCACTTGTTGCGGCGCCAAGCGTCATCGGCCATCTGCGCGTGCCCGCGCACCGCGACGTAGTCATTGCGATAGGCAAGCTCCGACACGACGGCGCCGCCCGCGCCGGTCTGTGCCTTGTCCATCAGCCTCTGTAAATCAGCGGTGCGGTTAGCGAGCCCCTTGCGCTCGGCTTCGAGCAGCTTGCAATCGTACAATTCGTACCTGGCAGGATCGGCAAAGGCCGGAGCGACCGTCTCGCTGATGCCTGCGCAGCCGGACAGTGCGAAGCCGGCCGCGAGCAGCGCGACGGCCACGCAGCACGTGCGCAGGCGATATCGGATCAAAGCAGCCATGCCGGATGAATAGTCCCCGTGGATTGAGAATGCCTAAAGCAACAACAGATGTCCGGATTGAGGCTTTGCCTTGTGCGGCCGGCTCGCCTAAGGAAGAACCGCCCCTCCGGCCTGCAAACGCCAATTCCAGACGGCCGGCAAGGGACTTAAGTGATTGATCTCGTTGGATCAAGCGGGCATGGCGGAATTGGTAGACGCAAGGGACTTAAAATCCCTCGGTGCGCAAGCGCTGTGCCGGTTCGACCCCGGCTGCCCGCACCACGAGAGACGCGCGGACGATCCCGCCGATCGCCGCGGCCCCGAGCGCTGATACCTCGTCAATGTTGTCCGCTCCTGCACCGCCTGCCAGCTATCCCGAAACGTCGCTTGTGCAACGCAGCATTGAAGGTAGACAGGGGCCTCAAATCAGAGGTGAGCTGCTTGTCCGACGTCAATGCCGACGATTGGGTGTCCTCGGGACACCGGCCGATGGGTTTCCCCGAATTCGTCATCGTGATCGCGTCGATCATGGCGCTGAATCCGCTTGCGATGGACATGATGCTCCCGGCGCTGCCCAACATCGGGTCGGCCTTCAATATCCCCGTCGCCAACCATCTTCAGCTGGTGCTGTCGACCTTCCTGATCGGCTTTGGCGCGGGGCAGTTCGTCATGGGTCCGCTGTCGGATCGTTTCGGCCGCCGCCCGGTGCTGCTCGGCGGGATGGCGGTCTATGCGGTGGCGAGCGTGCTGGCGATCGCCGCGCCGTCGTTCGAGACGCTGCTGCTGGCGCGCGCACTGCAGGGCTTCGGCACCTCGGCGACGCGCGTGATCGCGACCTCGATCGTGCGCGACTGTTACGTCGGCCGCCGCATGGCGAGCGTGATGTCGCTTGCGATGATGATCTTCATCGCCGTCCCCGTGATCGCCCCCTCGTTCGGACAGGCGGTGCTACTGGTCACGCAATGGCGCGGCATCTTCGTCGTGCTGATGCTCTACGGCCTGCTCGCGCTTGCGTGGTCCGTGCTGCGGCTTCCAGAGACCCTGCCTGAGAGCGAACGCAGGTCGCTCGCGCCGGCCGACGTGCTCACGGCCTACTGGCAGACCGTGACCCATCGCCAAACCCTCGGCTACGCGCTCGCCGCCGGAAGCGTGATGGGTGCGCTGTTCGCCTACGTGTTTTCGGCCCAGCAGGTTTTTGTCGACATCTATCACCTCGGCCATTATTTTCCGCTCGCCTTCGCCGCGATCGCGGCCGGCACCGCCATTGCCGGCTTTCTCAATGCGCGATTCGTCGGGACCCTCGGCATGCGCGTGATCTCGCACGGCGCGCTGACGCTCTACACCGCGGTGGCCGGCGTGATGCTGCTGACCGAAAGCCTCGGCGCGTTGCCGCTTCCCCTGTTCATGGTGCTCTCGGCGCTGATGATGTTCTCGTTCGGCATGATGGTCGCCAACTTCACCGCACTCGCCATGGAGCCGCAGGGCCACATCGCCGGCACGGCGTCCTCGCTCTACGGCTCGATCACCACGCTTATCGGCATCGTCGTCGGCATGGCGATCGGACAAAGCTTCGACGGCACGCTGCTGCCGTTCTCGGTCGGCTTCTTCGTGTCGTCACTCGCCGCGCTCGCGATCGTGCTGGTGGTGGAGAGAGGACGGCTGTTCAAGCCGCATCATCGCGCCATCGGGTGAGGAACTTCGCGGCGCTCTCGATGTTGTACTGCAACAATCTGAAAAGGCGCTTCAATGGAACCGAAACCCCGTAAAGACCACGACGCCACGGAGCGGGCGAAGACGGAACGCACGCCGTCGAGCGTTGAAAAGACCGCCGTCACCGTGCCATTCGCGAGTGAAGGGCTCGAGCGGGTCCGCGACAGCCACTGTTGAGCAACACGTCTATTCCGTTGCGCGCCTGTTGGCGCTGAAATCGTCCGCAACGCCCTCGGGTGCCGCGCCGCCTTCACGGGGCGGCACCATCAGCACAACCACGTCCCGCGTGAGACCGGGCCGGCCCCATAGCTGCGCCTGTACGATAAATTCCCGCCTGACGAAGTGCCCGGCCCGCCCGGCCACCCCGTCCATCCACCGGCTGCAATCATCCTGATCGCGGAAACAGAGCGCGGCCCAGCCGCGGTCCAGCGTCGTCTTGCGCGGCAAGCCTCCGGGAGATTGATCCTCGAACGGCTGGGCGTAGTGCGGGTGGTCCGGGCTGTAGAAGGCCATCGCGAAGGCCAGCGCATCGTCGCCGCTAACGGCGGCGAGCGGCTCGCCCGTCAGTTCGCGCCACTCGCGAGTCAATTCGCTGGCGGCCTGCGCGTAGAAATTGCGCCCCTCTTCGTAACCGTGATCGTTGCGATAGACGGCATGGATCGGCGCGGCGACGAGGACGGCCGTGAGCGCGACGCCGGCCACGACCAAGGTGAGGTTGACGGTGTAAAAGCGCTCGATCGGGTAATTTGTGCCGCAGACCACGAGAATGGCGAACAGGAACAACCCCTGCAACGCCCACAGCGACGGCAGATCGGTGCCGATCACGAGCGAGATCAGAACCGGCAGCGCAATCGTGCCGACGGCAACGTAAAAGAGGAGCCGCAGGCCCGGATTCATCGCCGCGAAATCGTCCGGAAACTGCTTCAGCCGCGTGCCGGCGATCAACATCCAGGTGACGGATGACACACTGATGGCCGCCAACAGCCCCAGAAGGAAGTTCCTGGCCTCCCCGAGCGAGCTCGCCGCAGTGCCGTTGGCATGGTTCAGCGCGTAGGTGAAGGTCGGCGCCCCGGTCGTGGCGAGCCAGTGAACATGCGGTGACAGCGCCGCAAGCCCGACGACGACCGAGATCCAGGGCGAGGCGGAAGTGAAATAGGCGCGACGCGCCGGATGCGCCAGCGCGGCAAACGTGAAGCTCGCGACAAGGAAGATCGAATAATATTTGCCGGCCATGGCCAGCGCCGTCGTGAATCCCACGGCGATCGCCCACGACGCCGCGCGGGTCTCGAATGCGCGGACGAAGCACCAAGTCGCCAGCGGCCAGACGGCCAGCAGCACCGCATTGGCATTGAAGCGCTGGGCATGGAACTGATAGGCCGGCGTCAGCATCAGGAGCAACAGCACAAGGACGCGCTTGTGCCCCGTCACGAATTGCCGCGCGATCCGGTCGACGAAGACCAGCGCAAGCCCGGCATTGGCCATCGCCATCAATTGCAGCGACCAGTCAGTGAGCGGAAAAATGGCGCTCCAGCTCGCGGCAACCCAGCCGGTCAAGGGCGGATGCTTGGGATAGCCCCACGCGAAATGCCGCCCCAGCGTCCAGGCCTCCAGCGTATCGGGGTGCAGACCGCCGCCGGCATAGGCGACCGCTAGATAAAGTGTCCAGATCGCGACGAAGCCCGCGATGAGAAGCGGCACCGCCCAGCCCGTCTCGACGCCATCGAGCCAACGCAGGAATGGCCGGCGCCATCGTGCCGGCGTGCGATCGGACCGTTCGGCCATCGTCTGGAATGCAAAATCGATCGGCACTGGAATCAAATGGAGGAAGGAAGGTGATGCGCAAGGACGGCACATCTAGTTCAGGACGGAAACAAATAGCAATGAATGGAAACTGGAAAAGTTTGAAAACGTCCGCCTTCTCAGCCGGCGCAAGGTCGACAAAAGAGCCAAGATCGACAAACGACAACGGCGCCGCTGATGACAGCGGCGCCGCAGGATGATCCGGACGAAAGGAAGAGCCTTCGCCCTACTCCGACTTGTCGACGTTCCAGAACAGCGGGGTCGCGGGACCGTCGAGCACGCCGGTCAGCGATTTGCGCCAGCCGCTCGGCAGGAGATACTGCCCCAGCGGGATGTAAATCACCTGCTCATAGGCTTCCTTCTGGATGTCAGCGGCGATCTTCTTCTGATCGTCGAGCGAGGCGGCGCGAACGAAGTCGTCCTTGAGCTTTTCGATCTTGGCGTTCTCGGCCCAGCCAAACCAGCCCTTCTTGCCCTGACCGCCGATCGAGAGATTGGCGATCGGGTTGGAGACGTCGGCCGCGACCCAGTTGGTGAAGAACATGTTCCAGCCGCCCTCCTTCGGAGGCTTCTGGCTGGCGCGGCGGCTCACCACCGTCTGCCAATCGGTCGCTTGCAGGTCGACCTTGAAGCCAGCCTCGCGCAGCAGCTGAGCCGCAACGATCGGCTGTGCCTTCAGCGTCGTGACATCGCCGGGGGCCATGATCACGATCGGGGTGCCGTCATAGCCGGATTCGGCGAGCGCCTTCTTGGCTTCGGCCATGCCGTTGCCCTTCACGAGGGTCTCGGCACCGGCCTCGGTCGCGAACGGCGTATCGCACACGAAGAAGGCGCCACAGATCTTCTGATATTTGGCGTTGCCGACGAGCGCGTCGAGAACGTCCTTCTGGTTTATCGCCAGAAAGGCAGCACGGCGCACTTTGACATTATCGAACGGCGGATAAAGGAAGTTCATCCGGCCGAGCGTCTGGAAACCGAACTTGTTCGAGACCTCGATCGTGATCTCCTTGTTCGCTTCCAGCAACGGGAGCATGTCGTAAGGCAGATTTTCCACAAAGTCGATGTCGCCCGACTGCAACGCGTTCACCGCGGTCTGCGAGTCCGGCATGGTGATCCACTCGACGCGGTCGACCTTCACCACCTTGCCGCCGGAGGTCCAGCTCGACGGCTCCTTGCGCGGCACGTAGTCGGTGTTCTTGACGTAGACCGCCTTCACGCCCGGCTGGAATTCCGACTGCACGAACTTGAAAGGACCCGAGCCGATCTGCTCGGGGATCTGCTTGTCCGGCGGCGTCTCGGCGAGGCGCTTCGGCATCATGAAGGCAACGCGGGAGGACGGCTTGCCGATCGAGTCGAGCACGAGGCCGTAGGGCTCCTTCAGCTTCAGCGTGATGGTCTTGGCATCGGTCGCCTCGATGCTCGCGGTGAAGTCGAAAAGTTTCTGGCCCATGCCGTCGACTGCGCCCCAGCGCTTGAGCGAGGCAACGCAGTCCTCCGCCGTCACCGGCGCACCGTCATGCCACTTCAGGCCGTCGCGCAGCGTGAACGTGTAGGTGAGCTTGTCGTCGGAGATCTTCCAGTCCGCCATCTGCGGCTGGATCTTGAAGTTCGAATCGGGCGCCACGAGCGTGTCGTAGATCATGTAGCCATGGTCACGCGTGATGTAGGCCGTGGTGAAGATCGGATCGATGATGCGCAGATCCGAATGCATCACCGCGGTGATGGTCTTGCCAGCCGCAAGCACCGGCGAGGCCAGTGCGGTCGAAAGCGCGACGACCGACAGCGCAAGTTTGGAGGCGAACGCGCGAGGCCCCCGGCGCATCAACTTAAACATAAAAAGTTCTCCTGACGTGAAACTGTTCAAAGGCAGGTTATTGATTGAGCATCCGGTTCGTTCTTTAGGCGAACTAACCTCATGCAATGCCTTTATCTTTTCGAGACTTGCAGACAGTGCCGAGCGCGTCAATCCGGTTTCGCTGCAAGCCCAAGCAGCGCGCGCACGGGCTCCACACGGATCGGTTTGGCTCTACAACGCTCTCCGCCTGCCCTGCCCCGCGCCAATGCAATGCGCGTTCCATGTTCCGAAGCCCAAGAGACATTGGAGAGACATTGAGATGAATCCAGCCAATCTTCCCTTCGATTCCGAAGCGATGCTCCAGGGTCTGCGCGGCTGGGTGGAATGCGAAAGCCCGACCTGGGACGCGAGCGCCGTGAACCGCATGCTCGATATCGCAGCGCGGGAGATGGCAATCATGGGTGCGACGATCGAGCGCATCGCCGGTCGCCAGGGCTTTGGCGGCGTGATCCGCGCACGCTTTCCGCATCCGAAGCAAGGCGAGCCGGGCATCCTGATTGCCGGACACATGGATACTGTTCATCCCGTGGGTACCATCGAGAAGCTGAAATGGCGGCGCGAGGGCAGCAAGTGCTACGGACCCGGCATCTATGACATGAAGGGCGGCAATTATCTTTCGCTGGAAGCGATCCGCCAACTGGCCCGCGCCTCGTTCACGACGCCGCTGCCGATCACCGTGCTGTTCACGCCCGACGAGGAAGTCGGCACACCCTCCACGCGCGATATCATCGAGGCGGAAGCCGCGCGCAACAAATACGTGCTGGTCCCCGAGCCCGGCCGCGCTGACAACGGCGTCACCACCGGACGTTACGCCATTGCGCGTTTCAATCTCGAGGCGACCGGCCGGCCCAGCCACGCCGGCGCCACCTTGTCGGCGGGCCGCTCTGCTATCCGCGAGATGGCGCGGCAAATCCTCGCCATCGACGCGATGACGGGCGAAGACTGTACGTTTTCGGTCGGCGTGGTGCACGGGGGGCAATGGGTCAATTGCGTTGCCACGACCGCCACCGGCGAAGCGCTTTCGATGGCCAAGCGCCAGGCCGACCTCGAGCGCGGCGTCGAGAGGATGCTGGCGCTCTCCGGTACAACCAATGATGTCACCTTCAAGGTGACGCGCGGCGTGACACGTCCGGTCTGGGAGCCCGATGCCGGCACCATGGCGCTTTACGAAAAGGCGCGCGGGATCGCCAAATCGCTCGGCGCAGAACTGCCGCATGCGAGCGCCGGCGGCGGCTCCGACGGCAATTTCACCGGCGCAATGGGCATCCCGACTCTCGACGGCCTGGGCGTGCGTGGCGGCAACGGCCACACGCTCGAAGAGTATATCGAGGTCGAAAGTCTGGTCGAACGCGGCCGGCTGATGGCGGGGCTGCTCGCGACCTTGGAGTAAGGCGCGAGCCACGTCACCACAAGCGGGCCAGGTCTCCCGAAACAAGTTGACCGCACTGCAAAAACCGTGGCCCGGATGGCATGGGAATTGCTGAAATGTTAGGCTGGTGGCAGAACGCAGCCTTCAGCCGCTGTCTCTGATTTGACTCTAATCTGACGGGATCCAACTTGCTCGGATATCTCCTTCGCCGAATTCTCGCCGCCGTGCCCGTGATGGGCGTGGTGGCGCTGTTCGTCTTCCTCCTGCTCCGCCTCACCCCCGGCGATCCCGCCGCGATTCTTGCCGGCGACAACGCCACGCCGGAGCGGCTCGAGCGCATCCGCACCTCGCTCGGTCTCAACGAGCCGCTGATCGTGCAGTTCATCACCTGGCTGAACAAGCTGCTGCATGGCGATCTCGGAACGTCACTCATCTCCAACCTTCCGGTGATGAAGATGATCGGCCAGCGGGTCGAGCCGTCGATCTCGATCGCGTTGTCGACCATCATCCTCGCGGTCATCGTCGCGGTTCCCCTCGGTGTAATCGCTGCCTGGAAGCACGGCACCTGGATCGACCGCTTCGTGATGGGCCTGTCCGTGCTCGGCTTCTCGGTGCCGGTGTTCGTGGTCGGCTACATCCTGATCGAGGTCTTCGCGATCGACCTGCGCTGGGTGCCGGTCCAGGGCTTCCGCAGCATCTCGAACGGGTTTGGGCCGTTCTTCGAGCGCATCATCCTGCCAACCTGTGCGCTGTCCTTCATCTACATCGCTTTGATCGCGCGCATGACGCGCGCGGCGATGCTCGACGTGCTCGGCGAGGACTACGTCCGCACCGCGCGCGCAAAAGGCATCAACGAAGTCGCCGTGATGATGCGCCATGCGCTGCGCAACGCCGCCGTGCCCGTGATCACGGTGATCGGTACCGGCTTTGCGCTTTTGATCTCCGGGGTCGTCGTCACCGAGAGCGTGTTCAACATCCCCGGCATCGGCCGCCTCACGGTGGATGCGGTGCTGGCGCGCGACTATCCGGTGATCCAGGCGATGATTTTGCTGACGTCGTTGATCTATGTCGTCGTCAATCTTCTGATCGACGTCGCCTACACGCTGCTCGATCCCCGGATCCGGTACTAGGGCTAAGGATAACAACGAAAAATGTCGGTCGATACCCTTCCCCAGTCGTCCATCCCGATCACGTCGCCGCTGCGGCCGCGCTTCGGATTCCTGACCTCGACGCCGATCATCGCGGCGGCGACCATCTGCCTGGCGTTGGTTGTGCTGATCTCGATCCTCGCGCCCTTGATCGCGCCGTATGATCCGATCCAGCTTGCGCCCTCGCAGCGGCTGAAGCCCTCTTCGGCGCAATTCCTGCTCGGCACCGACGCCTATGGCCGCGACCTGCTGTCGCGCGTCATGTATGGCGGACGCATCTCGCTTCTGATCGGCATCGGCTCGGCGATCATGTCGATCGTCATTGGGTTGGCGATCGGCCTGGTCTCCGGTTTCTTCAAGCTGGTCGATTCCGTCATGATGCGGATCATGGACGGCCTGATGGCAATGCCGAGCATCCTGCTGGCAATCGCCGTCGTGTCGCTGTCCGGCGCCAGCCTCTGGACCGTGCTGATCGCAATCACGATCCCTGAAGTTCCGCGCGTGGCACGCCTGGTGCGCTCGGTCGTGCTGTCGGCGCGCGAAGAGCCCTATGTTGAAGCGGCGATCTCGGTCGGCTCATCCCTGCCAAAGATCATGTGGCGGCATTTGATGCCGAACACGATCGCGCCTCTGATCGTGCAGGGTAGTTATGTCTGCGCGTCCGCGATCCTCACCGAGGCCATCCTCTCCTTCCTCGGCGCCGGCATCTCGCCGGAAACGCCGACCTGGGGCAACATCATGGCCGAGGGTCGTCAGTACTTCCAGCTCAAGCCGACGCTGATCTTCTGGCCGGGCCTGCTGCTCTCGATCGCGATCCTCAGCATCAATTTGATCGGCGATGCCGCCCGCGACGCACTCGATCCGCGCATGAAGCAGCGGGAAGGCAAATGATGACCGATCAAGTGATGACCAGCCCGATCCTCGACATCAACAACCTCGTCGTCTCCGTCGGCAAGAAGCCGAATGCCGCAAACATCATCGACGGCATCTCGATCCAGGTGCACGAGCGCGAGACGCTGTGCCTCGTCGGCGAAAGCGGCTCGGGCAAGTCGGTGACCTCGCTGACCACGATGGGTCTGCTGCCGAAGGGCACGCTGATTCCGACCGGCGGCAGCGTCAAGCTGGTCGGCGAGGAGATTCTCACCGCGACCGTCCGCCGCCTGCGGCAGCTCCGCGCGACGCGGATGGCGATGATCTTCCAGGAGCCGATGACGGCGCTCAATCCGGTGATGCCGGTTGGCCGCCAGATCGACGAAGTCCTGCGCGCGCACACCAAACTCGATGCGAAGGCGCGCAAGAAGCGTATCCTCGACATGATGGAGCAGGTGCGCCTGCCCCAGGTCGAGCGTATCTTTGCCTCCTACCCTCACCGACTCTCCGGCGGTCAGCGCCAGCGCATCATGATCGCGATGGCACTCGTGCTCGAACCGAAGCTGCTCATCGCGGACGAACCGACCACCGCGCTCGACGTCACAACGCAGAAGCAGATTTTGACCCTGATCCGCGACCTCCAGCGCGATCACGGAACCGCCGTGCTGTTCATTACCCATGACATGGGCGTGGTCGCCGAAATCGCGGACCGCGTCGCGGTGATGCGGCAGGGCCGACTGGTGGAGACCGGAACGCTGGATTCCATCCTGCGCAATCCGACCATGGAATACACCCGCAACCTGCTCTCCGCGGTGCCGAGCCTGGTGCCGCGCGCGGCGCGGCCTGAGACCAGGGAACCGGTGGTGCTGGAGGCCAACGAACTCGGCAAGGTCTATCGCGAGCGCGCGTTCTTCGGTAAAGGCCGCGAAGTCGTCGCCGCCGACAAGGTCACGCTTACGCTGCGCAAGGGCCGCACGCTCGGCATCGTCGGCGAGAGCGGCTCGGGCAAATCGACCGTGGCGCGCTGCATCGTCCGCCTGATCGACCCGACCTCCGGCGGCGTGCGCCTCTCCGGCCGCGAGATCTCGGACATCTCGCGGCGGCTGTTGCAGCCGCATCGGAAGAAGATCCAGATCGTATTCCAGGACCCCTACCGCTCGCTCAACCCGCGCGTCACTGTCGGCGAAAGCATCGCGGAAGGCCCGATCAATTACGGCGTGTCGCATGCCGACGCAATGAAGCGTGCGCGCGAATTGCTCGAGCTGGTCGGCCTGCCCGCCGATGCGGTCGCGCGCTATCCGCACCAGTTCTCCGGCGGCCAGCGTCAGCGCATTGCGATCGCCCGCGCGCTCGCGCTCGATCCCGACGTGCTGGTCGCGGACGAGGCGGTCTCCGCCCTCGACGTGTCCGTGCAGGCGCAGGTGCTGGACCTGTTCGACGAGATCCAGACGCGGCTCGGCATCGCCATCCTGTTCATCACTCACGATCTGCGCGTCGCAGCGCAGATCTGCGACGAGGTCGTGGTGATGCAGCACGGCCGCGTCGTCGAGCAGGGCCCGGCCGCCGAAGTGCTGACGCATCCGAAGGAAGCCTACACCAGAGCCTTGCTCGAGGCAGCGCCAGGCCGCGGCTGGGATTTTGCGAACTTCCGGCCGGTGACCGAGGGCGTGGAGGTCGCGCCTGATAGCGGTGAGTTCGTCGGCATAGCCGTCGATGCGGTCAATCGTGGGCATGTGTTCT
>NZ_JBVVPQ010000081.1:0-20521 GCF_055811695.1 Bradyrhizobium sp. MI1.3
TCCCCAGATCCTCTTCAGATGTCTCTTAGAGAATCGCAGATTCGCGATTTACGCAAAGCCCTCGCAAGCGGGAGAGGGAGCCCACTGCCGATGCCGCCGCACGTGCGCGCCATATGCGATTTCCCGGCCGTTCAGTGGCCGGCCCTTGCCGGCGCGGGCGGCCCATACATCTCGGCCTCCTTCGCCACCTTCTCCCGATCCCCGCCCAGCACGCGTTGCACCGAGACGAAGAACACCGGGACCATCAGCAGCGCCAGGATCACCACCGCGATCATGCCGCCCATCACGATGCTGCCGAGTGCCTGCTGGCTGGCGCCGCCGGCGCCATGGGCGATGGCCATCGGCAGCACGCCGCAGATGAAGGCGAGGCCGGTCATCAGGATCGGGCGGAAGCGCAGGCGGCAGGCCTCGATGGTGGCGTCCACCAGCGGCTTGCCTTCTTTCCGCAGATCCTTGGCGAACTCGATGATGAGAATCGCGTCCTTGGCCGCAAGGCCAATGATGGTGATCAGACCGACGGTGAAATAGACGTCGTTGGGCAGGCCGCGCAGCATCGCCGCGACCACCGCGCCGACGATGCCGAGCGGCACGGTGAGCAGCACCGCGAGCGGAATGGTCCAGCTCTCGTAAAGGGCGGCCAGGCACAGGAACACCACGAACACCGAGAGCCCGAGCAGGAACGGCGCCTGCGAACCCGACAGTTTCTCCTGGAGCGACTGCCCGGTCCATTCATAGCCGAAGCCGCGCGGCAGCTTGCCTGCGAGCCGTTCCATCTCGGCGATGGCATCGCCCGAGGTGAAGCCGGGTTTCGCCTCGCCCGAGATGCGCACCGCCGGATAATAATTGAAGCCGGCGATCTGCGTCGGTCCGCGCGCCCATTCCACGGTGGCAAAGGACGAGAATGGCACCAGCTGGCCGCGGCTGTTCTTGACGTTGTAGTTGAGGATGTCCTCGGTGCGCATGCGGTCGCGGGCATCGGCCTGCACCACGACGCGCTGCATGCGGCCGCGGTTCGGGAAGTCGTTGATGTAGTTCGAGCCGAGATTGGTCGAGATCGTGTTGTTGATGTCCTCGAAGGTGACGCCGAAGGCGCCGGCCTTTTCTCGGTCGATCACGAGATTGACCACGCCCGCCTCGGGCAGGCCTTCGACATAGACCTTCTGAAGCACAGCGCTTGCATTGGCCTCCGCGATCAACTGATCGGCGGCGCGCATCAAGGCCGGATAGCCCTTCTGGCCGCGGTCCTGGAGCCGGAACGAGAAGCCCGAGGAATTGCCGAGATTGTCGATCGGCGGCGGCTGCAGCGCGGAGATTTTTGCGTCGCGGATCGACGACGACAGATCGCGGTTGATGTCGGCAACGATCGCCGCTGCCGAATCCTTCGGCCCGCGCTCCGACCAGTCCTTCAAGGTGATGAAGGCCTGCGCGGTGTTCATGCCCTGGCCGGAGAAGCTGAAGCCGGTAAGAAAGGTGACGTTATCGACGCCCGGCCGTTGCGCCAAATATTTTTCCACTTTCTCGATCACCGCCTCGGTCCGGCCATAGGACGAATCCGACGGCGTCTGCACGTCGGTGGTGACGAAGCCCTGGTCGTCGACGGGGAGGAAGCCGCCGGGCAGATTGACGAAGGCCCAGGACAGGCCGGCGAGCAGCGCGACATAGACCAGCATCAAGCGGCCGGTGCGCTTCAGCGAGAAACCGACGGTGCGGGAATAGCCCTCCTTGCCGCCCTCGAGCATCCGGTTGAACCAGCCGAACACGCCCTTCTTGGCGTGACCGTGGCCGGCAGCGACGGGCTTGAGCAGCGTCGCACACAGCGCCGGCGTCAGCGACAGTGCCAGGAAGGCGGAGAAGCCGATCGCGGCGACCATGGTCACGGAGAACTGGCGGTAGATGATGCCGACTGAGCCCGGGAAGAACGCGATCGGCACGAACACGGCCATCAATACCAGCGTGATGCCGATGATGGCGCCGGTGATCTGCGACATCGCTTTGCGCGTCGCTTCCTTCGGCGGTAGCCCCTCCTCGGCCATGATGCGCTCGACGTTCTCGACCACGACGATGGCATCGTCGACCAGGATGCCGACCGCGAGCACCATGCCGAACATCGAGAGCATGTTGATGGAGTAGCCGGCGAGCAGCAGCGTGGTACAGGCGCCCAGCAGCGCTACCGGCACCACGATGGTCGGAATGATGGTGTAGCGGATGTTCTGCAGAAACAGGAACATCACCACAAACACCAGCACGATGGCTTCGACCAGCGTCGACAGCACCTTCTTGATCGAGGCCTCGACCACGGGCGTGATGTTGTAGGGAATCTCGTAGCCGATATTGGCCGGGAAGAAGCGCGACAGCTCCTTCATCTTCTCTTCGACGGCGCTCGCGGTCGCCAGCGCATTACCGGTCGGCGACATCAGCACGGAGAGGCCGGCGGTCGGCTTGCCGTCGAGACGGGTGTTGAACTGGTAGCTCAGGCCGCCGACCTCGATGCGCGCGACATCACGCAGCCGCACGGTCGAGCCGTCGGCATTGGCGCGCAGGATGATGGTGCCGAATTCATCCGGGGACGAGAGCTGGCCCTTGACCAGCACCAGCGCGGAGGTGCGCTGGGTCGAGGTCGACGGTTCGGCGCCGATGCTGCCGGAAGCGACCTGCGCGTTCTGCGCGGCAATGGCCTTGTTGACGTCGTCGGCGGTCAGGCCATAGCCGACCAGCTTGGCCGGATCGACCCAGACGCGCAGGCTGCGTTCGGTCGAATACAGCGTGGCGCGGCCGACGCCGGGGATGCGGCGGATCTCGCCGAGCACGTTACGGATCATGAAGTCGCCCAGCCCGACCTCGTCCAGGCTGCCGTCGGTCGAGTTCAGCGTGATGATCTGGAGCACCGCGCTGGAGGCTTCCTCGATCAGAATGCCCTGCTGGATCACCGCGCGCGGCAGCCGCGCCTCGACGCGCTTGATGCGGTTCTGCACCTCGACCGAGGCGGCGCTGGTATCGGTGCCCGGCACGAAATTGGCGATGATCTCAACCTGGCCGAGCGAGTCGCTGGTGGATTCGAAATTGAGGATGCCGGAGGCGCCGTTGAGCTCCTCCTCGATCAGCCGCGTGACGCTGTTGTAGAGGTTTTCGGGCGAGGCGCCGGGATAGCTGGTCGAGATCGAAATCGAGGGCGGCGCAATGATCGGATACTGCGCGATCGGCAACAGCGGAATCGAAATTGCGCCGACCAGACAGATGAACAGCGCGACCACCCAGGCGAAGATCGGCCTGTCAATGAAGAAGCTCGCCATTACCGCTTTTAACCTCGTTGTTTCACTAGTCCCTCATGGTGAGGAGCGCGAAGCGCGTCTCGAACCATGAAGGCCCGGCTCTCGCCCGTGGCCATCCTTCGAGACGCCCGCTTTGCGGGCTCCTCAGGATGAGGGATCAAGACAGTCGCGACGCCCGAACGTTACCGCATCAGCTTCTGGGCGTGCCGGTTATCGGCAGTCGCATCCGCTTCCGACCAGGATTGCGGCTTGACCTTGTCGCCGGCGGCGAACTTCTGGAAGCCTTCGACCACGACCTTGTCGCCGGCCTTCAAGCCGTCGGTGACGAACCAGATTCCGTCCTGCACCGAACCGGTGCGCACCGGCTGCACTGCGATGCGATTGTCGTCCTTGACGACGAACACCTCGCTGCCGCCGCCGCCATTGCGCTGGATCGCCTGCTGCGGCACCGCGATCGCGTCGCTATCGAGACCCTGGTCGATGCGGACGCGGACATACATGCCCGGCAGCAATTCGCGTTTGGGATTGCGGAACTCACCGCGCAAGGTCACCTGACCGGTATTGGCGTCGACCTTGGCATCCGAAAACAGCAACTTGCCGTCGAGCGAGTAGAGCGTGTTGTCGTCGAGCACGAGATGCACCTTGGCGGCGTCAGGCGCGATGCGCTCGAGGTCACCGCTCTCGAAGGCGCGGCGGAGCTGGTTGAGCTCGTTCACCGACTGGGTGAAATCCGCATAGATCGGATCGAGCTGCTGGATCGTGGCCAGATTGGTCTCGTTCTGGACCGCGAGCGCGCCCTCGCTGACCAGGGCAGCACCGACGACGCCGTCGATCGGCGCGCGTACGGTGGCATAGTCGAGATTGAGCTTGGCGCGCGCGAGATCGGCCTTGCGGCCCTCGACCTCGGCATGAGCCTGGCGCTCGGCCGCGATCGCCTTCTCGTTCTCGGCTTCGGGCGCGGCGCGCTGGCTGGTGAGCGTGGCAATGCGGCGCGCCTGCTGCTGCGACTGCATCAACGCGGCCTCGGCCTTGGCGACCGCGGCATCGTTGGCCATCACCTCGACCTCGAACGGACGCGGATCGATACGGTACAGCGGATCACCGGCCTTCACCTCGCTGCCCTGTCGGAACAGACGCTCGACCACGATGCCGGACACGCGCGGCCGCACGTCGGAGACGCGCGTCGGCGCAATGCGGCCCGGCAGCTCGCGCACAACGGCGCGCGGCTGCGGCTTGACGATGACGATGCTGACGTCGGGATCGTTGGGCTGGGCGGCTGAAATGGCGGAGCTGGATTCGTCGCAGCCTGCCAATAGCGGCGTAAAGGCCGCGAGCATCATTGCAACGCATGCCGATCGCGCGCGAAGTCCTGACATGAAGTTAAGTGCCCCGATATTGTTGAAACTGATCACGCTGCGCGGGGCCTGTTCTCGGCGATTCCGCGCTGGCGATGCCGCCAAAATAGAGGGGACGTGCTGCGACGCAACGCACCTTGCGGGCGGCCCAATGTCACACGGTCTATGGTGCTGACTTCAGTGCGCTTTTCGCGCCTCACCCGATTGTGAGTCCGGTTCCACCGCCGCATGCTGCGACGGAACATCGCAATTACGCCGCCGCCCTCATCCGGTAGTGGCTGACGCCCCATTCGTTGCCATCGGCATAGCCGAACAGGCCCGAGGTCGCGAGAAAGAACCAGCGCCAGCGTCGCATCCGCAGGCCGGTCTCCTCGCCATGGACGTTGCGCAAGGCCGCCTCGATGGCATCGCGATGCGTGTCGAAATTGGCGAGCCAGTCGTTGGCGGTGCGCTGATAATGCGTGCCGCTCCAGCACCATTCCTTCTCCACGGTGAAGATATCGTCGAATTGCCTGACGAGGTGATGGCTCGGCATCAGCCCGCCCGTGGAGACGCGCTGCGCGATCCAGTCGTCGCGATCGGCCCGGTCGAACAGGTGAGAGCCGGAGCGATGGGCGACGATGTGCATGAAGAACCGCCCCTCCGGCGCGAGCCACGCGCGCAGGCGCGTCATCAGCTTGCGCCAGTTCATCACATGCTCGAACATCTCGACCGAGACGATGCGGTCGAATTGCCCATCGGGCGCGAACACGTTGATGTCCGCGCAGATCACGCGCAGGTTGAGGAGACCGCGCAGCCGCGCCTCGTCCTCGATATGGGCGCGCTGCGCCTGTGAGCTCGACACCGCGGTGACCTTGGCGTGCGGAAACTGCCGCGCCATCCACAGCGACAGCGAGCCCCAGCCGCAGCCGAGCTCGAGGATGGTCTGGCCGTCGGCGAGAGCGGCATGCTCGGCGGTCTGGCGCAGCGCCTCCTCCTCGGCCTCCCGCAAGGTGGTCGCGCCGGTCTTGTAGAAGCAGCAGGAGTATTTGCGGTTGGGACCGAGCACCTTCGCAAAGAACGAAGCTGGCACCCCCTCGTGCCCGGCATCCGCGTCCTCGGCGATCGGCCGCAGCATCATCCGCCCGGCGAAGGCGGCATCATCCGCCCCGCCCAGCGCGGACAGCCGCGTCACCGTGCGCGAGCACAGGCGCTGGATCGCCGCGCGGATCACGACATCAGGCAAAGGCACCCGTTCGGCAGTCCCGATGATCGCGGACACGACGCTCATGCGACGACTCCGTCTTTGGGCGGCAGATCTTGGACGGCAAGTCTTGGGCGCCAAGGGGAAAAGTGCGAACTGAACCTGTGGAATGCCGACGATTTGGAAAGTATGTCCTTACCAAAGCCCGGTTTCAGCGTTGGGTTCCCCAGCTCTCCCCGAAATCGGCGCATCCGGCGCTTTTTTTGGGCGGGCGCTGTGCCATAGTGCGCCCCGCAAGCAAGTTAACGGATGATACCGGCCATGCCGCCAGGCGCCTCGCCCCGCTCCTCCCTCGACATCGAATATACCAAGCTATCCTCGCCCAGCGTCTTCCTGGTGCGGATGCTGGTCTTCCTGGTGCTCTGCACCCTGGTGGGGGTGGTGCTCTACAAGCAGATCATCCAGGCCTTCTTCGCCAATCCCGGGCTCAATGCGCTGATCGGCGGCGTGCTGTTCATCGGCATCATCCTGGCCTTCCGCCAGGTGATCCGGCTGTATCCCGAAGTGTCCTGGGTCAACAATTTCCGCATCGCCGACCCCGGCCTTGCGCCCGCCCGCCACCCCAAGCTGCTGGCGCCGATGGCAATGATCCTCGGCGGCGAGCGCACCGGGCGGATGTCGATCACCCAGACCACCATGCGGCACCTGCTCGATTCGATCGCGACCCGCCTCGACGAAGCCCGCGACATCTCCCGCTACATGACCGGGCTTCTGGTCTTCCTGGGACTGCTCGGCACCTTCTGGGGCCTGATCGAGACGGTCGGCTCGGTCGGCAAGGTGATCGACGGGCTCAAGGTCGGGGGCGATTCCGGCGCCCTGTTCGACACGCTGAAGGAGGGGCTGGCCGCCCCGCTCGGCGGCATGGGCATCTCGTTCTCGAGCTCGCTGTTCGGTCTCGCCGGCTCGCTGATCCTGGGCTTCCTCGACCTGCAATCGAGCCAGGCGCAGAACCGTTTCTACACCGATCTCGAAGACTGGCTTGCCACCACCGTCCGCGAATATGGCAGCGGCGAAGTGGCGGTCGCCGCCGGTGGCGGCGGCATTGCCAGCGGCGAGCTTCAGGCCGTCGTCGAGCGCTTGCGCACGGTGCTCGAGGAAGGCAGCGGCAGCCGCGGCACCACCGCGGCGATGGCAAGCCTCGCCGAAGCCATCCAGGCGCTGGTCTCGCATATGCGGACCGAGCAGCAGATGATCCGCGAATGGGCCGACGGCCAGGGCGAGCAGAACCGCGAGATCCGGCGCCTGCTGGAGCGCATCGCGCGTCAGCCCGAGAAGGGTTAGCGACATGGCACTGGCGCGCGGCCGTCGCGGCGATACCTCCTTCAACTATTGGCCCGGCTTCGTCGACGCGCTGTCGACGCTGGTGCTGTCGATCGTGTTCCTGCTGTCGGTGTTCCTGGTGGTGCAGTTCTTCCTCTCGCAGGAGGTCACGGGCAAGGACAAGGCGCTGGAGCTGCTCAACGCCAAGATCGCGCAGCTCAACGAGCTGCTGTCGCTGGAGAAGCTCGGCAAGCTCACGCTGGACGACCAGGTCTCGTCGCTGAAAGCCGGCCTCGCCTCGGCCGAGAGCGAGCGCGACCGCATCAAGGGCCTCTATGAGGGGCTGGCCGCCGCGGGCAATGACGCGCAAGGCAAATCCTCCGAGCTCGGCAAGGCGCTGGACTCCGAGAAAGCGGTTTCGGCCCGCGCGCTGGCGCAGATCGAGGTGCTGAACCAGCAGATCAGCGCGCTGCGGCGGCAATTGGCGGCGCTGGAAGAAGCGCTCGACGTCTCCGAGAAGCGCGACAAGGAATCGCAAAACCGAATTGCCGATCTGGGCTCTCGCCTGAATGTCGCCCTGGCGCAGCGCGTGCAGGAATTGTCGCGCTACCGCTCGGAATTCTTCGGCCGCCTGCGCGCCATCCTCGGCAACCGCCCCGACATCCGCATCGTCGGCGACCGCTTCGTATTCCAGTCCGAAGTGTTCTTCGACACCGGACAGGCGGTGCTGCTGCCCGAAGGCCGCGCCGAGCTCGACACTTTGGCGACCGCGCTGATCGACCTCGACAAGAAGATCCCGAACGAGATCCCCTGGGTGCTGCGCGTCGACGGCCACACCGACGTGCGCCCGGTCAACGGGCCGAACTTCAAGTCGAACTGGGACCTCTCGGCCGCCCGCTCGATCTCGGTGGTGCAGTACCTGATCTCGCTCGGCGTGCCCGCCCAGCGCCTCGTCGCCGCCGGCTTCGGCGAATTCCAGCCGCTCGACACCGCCAACACCGAGGAAGCCTACAAGCGCAACCGCCGCATCGAGCTGAAGCTGACGGAGCGGTAGTGAGCGCCCTCCACCTTCGTCTCTACCGACCCGAGGACGAGGCCGCCTCGATCGACCTCTGGCATCGCACCTGGCAGCAGGCCTATCCGCAGATCGACTTCGCCACGCGCCTGGACTGGTGGCGCGAACGCTGGCGTAGGGACCTGGTGCCGAAAGCCTCCATCGTGGTCGCGGAGCAGGACGGCGCGCTGACCGGCTTCGTCACCATCGACGGCGACGGCTATCTCGACCAGCTCGTGGTCGATCCCGCGCATTGGGGCTCGGACGCGGCGCGGCTGCTGGTCGACGAGGCCAAGCGCCTGTCGCCGACAGGCGTGACGCTGCTCGTCAACAAGGACAACAGCCGCGCCATCCGCTTCTACGAGCGCAACGGCTTTGCCCATGCCGGCGACGAGGTGAACCCGACCTCGGGCCGGCCGGTGCTGAAGATGGAGTGGCAACCTTAGATTCTGGGGCGCGTGACGCCCGTCACGCCGGGATCCCGGGACGTCGGCTAGTCGTTGTGTCCGGAAGTTGCGCCGGCAAGCGGATGGAGATGACCGATGAAACTGAGCGATCTGGCCAAGGGATCTTCGGTCCTGCTCGGCGTCATCGTCGCCGGATATGTCTCGACGAGCTATGTCGACCAACGCCTCGCCACGCCGGTCAAGACGACGAGTGCTCCGACGCATGGCCTTGAGCCATCGGCCTGCGTTGATGAGGACGGGAGCTGGAAGAATTGGCCGTGGCCGAATGTGCCGGCGCTGTCGCCGAAGTGTCGATGAGCGGCGCTGTCGCGTAACTCGCCGCGAGGCGCTCTCGGCTCAAGCGGAGCTCAAGATCGAAATGCCAGCTTTCAGCCTGGCGGAGCGCGCGGTGGCTGTCTTCGCGGAGCCGGATCGACTCATCGATCGCTCGCTGCGCCCGCTCCAAAAGCTCGAGGGTCTCTTTGCTGTACGGCTGGGCCATGAGGCGCACTCCCGTTGAGGCGGGAGCACAAATCATCTCTCAGGCACCGACGCCTACGGACGAGCCTTTGGCCGGCGATACCTGATTAGGCGCCACATCTGGGGGAACTGCAAGGTTCATGCACGCGGCTCAGGGCGCGGGCTGCGCCTATCCGAAGTTGCGGAAGCCTACGATGAGCAAGCCGAAACTCATGAAAACGATGACGCCGCTACCTGCGACAACAAGCAGGGCCGCTTTCCATCCCGCAAGGCCGCGCTTCTGCTGTCGAATGGCGAACAGGATGAGGAGGATGAACAGGATTGGGCAGATGAGAACAATCATGCACGTTTCCAAATCACGACGGCACTTCAGTTAAGGAGCCGTGTGAGGCTGGTGTCCGCTAAGGGCGGTGAGCGCGGTTTGTCGGTCGAGCGGCCAAGTCCCGTCTACCCTGAGCGCGAACGTCGTGACCAACCGTTCGGGGCCACCGAAGGCCGAGCGATTTCACATCGATCCCAGCTCCTTGATCAGCTTGGGAAGCATTCTGCCAGGTATCGAGCCGGACGGAGCAAAGCCGGAGTCCTTCGCCCCCATGCGTCGATAGAATGGCGCGGCATCTGGGTCGGCCTCGATCGCCATGCGGTGAGCACCCATCGCTGTTGCTTCGCTGGCAGCCCAATGAAACAACTTCATTCCCAAGCCACCGCGAAGCATCGTCGGCTCGACGAACAACTTCAACAAATCAGCCCAGCTTCCAGTGACCCTGACTTGGGCGACGCCGACGATCTTGCCGTTCTCTTCTGCCACTGCAATTGAACTGGATTGGAGTTCGCATGCTTCGATGGTGAGTTCGCTCCGACAGGCCTCCATGAAGTCGTTGCCGTAGCCCCATACAGCTTTCGATCTAAGGCACAAGGCCGAGAGCGTAGGTAGCTCCTCAACTGTTGGCGGTCTGAGAACACAAGTCACGAGGCTTGGCTCCATGCATTGATTTCGGATACCACATCGCCGCCTCCGATGTCTCATACTGGCCTAGCAGCGGGCCTCGATGAGGCGGGCACTCCGTCCCCTTCGCGTCCGACAAGGGCAAGCCAGCGGAAACGAAGCCGCCTGGTTCGCTGGTCCGAGCGCAGTCGCAGCACCGGCACCGGCAAAGCACACAGCCCGACCAATCTTGCGATGCGGAAGATCCGCTCGTGCTGTTCGAGGAAGCCGATGTGGCGCGAAGCGGCTTCCAAAACCTCCGCTGTCATTCCCCGCGAAGGCGGGGAATCCAGTACGCCGCGGCTTATCGGTTGATCACTTCCGTCTCGGAGTACTGGATCACCCGCTTTCGCGGGTGATGACACCTTGAGTGGGGCGGCGTTCCGAGCGCCCTCGCCTCACGCCCCCTCGAACTGCAACCTCGCCAGCCTTGCATAAAGCCCGTTCGCGGCCACGAGCTCCGCATGCGTGCCCTGCTCGACGATTCTGCCCTGGTCCATCACCAGGATGCGGTCGCACGACAAGACGGTGGCGAGGCGGTGCGCGATCACGAGCGTGGTGCGGTGGCGCATCAGCTCTTCCAGTGCGGTCTGCACCAGCGTCTCGCTTTCGGCATCGAGCGCGGAAGTGGCTTCATCCAGCAGCAACAGCGGCGCATCGCGCAGGATGGCACGCGCGATCGCGATGCGCTGGCGCTGGCCGCCTGATAGCGTCACGCCGCGCTCACCAAGCGGCGTGTCGAAACCTTCGGGCAGGCGGCGGATGAATTCGGCGGCGTGCGCGAGCTCGGCGGCACGCTCGACCTCGGCGTCGGTGGCATCGGGCCGGCCGAAGCGGATGTTGTCGCGGGCGCTGGCCGCGAACACGTTGGATTCCTGCGGCACCAGCGCGATGCGGGAGCGGAATTCACGCGGATCGGCGGATTTGACCGGCACGCCGTCGAGCGAGATCGCGCCGCTGCGCGGATCGTAGAAGCGCAACAGCAGATGAAAGATCGTGCTCTTGCCGGCGCCGGACGGACCGACGATGGCAACCTTCTCGCCGGGGCGCACGGTGAACGACACGGCATCGAGCACATTGACGTCGCGCCGCGCCGGATAGGCGAAGCTGACCTGGTCGAAGCCGACTTCGCCGCGCGCCGGCACCGGCAGCGCGCGCGGCGACGTGGGCGCGGTGATGTCCGGCTGCACATGCAGAATCTCGAACAGGCGCTCGGCAGCGCCGGATGCCGCCGAGATCTCGCCCCAGACCTCGCTGAGCTGGCCGAGGCCAGCCGCGGCGAAGGCCGCATAGAGCACGAACTGGCCGAGCCGGCCCGGCGTGATGGTGCCTGTGAGCACGTCGTGCGAGCCGATCCAGAGGATCGCGACCACGCTTGCGAACACGATGAAGATGATGATGGCGGTGAGCACGGCGCGCGCCTGCGTGGAGGTGCGCGCGGCTTCATAGGCCTGCTCGACCTCGCCGCCGAAGCGCCTCTCGGCGAGGCTCTCGCTGGTATAGGCCTGCACGGTGCGGATCGCACCGACCAGCTCGCTCGCGTAGGCGGAGGCCTCGGCCAGCGTGTCCTGCGCATTGCGCGACAGACGGCGCACCCAGCGCCCGAAGGCGACCAGCGGCAGCACGATCAGGGGAATGGCCAGCAGCACGAAGCCTGATAGCCGCGGGCTGGTGATCACCATCATCGCCGCAGCGCCGAAGAACATCATCAGATTGCGCAGCGCGATCGAAACCGAGGCGCCGACGGAGGATTTGATCTGGGTGGTGTCGGCGGTGAGGCGCGACACCAGCTCGCCGCTGCGCGCGGAATCGAAGAAGGCCGGCGACAGCGAGAGCAGATGGGCGAAGACGTCGCGCCTGAGATCGGCGACGATGCGCTCGCCGATCGTCATCACGAGGTAGTAGCGCGCGGCGCTCGCCAGCGCGAGCACGGCGACGACGGCGATCATCACCGAGAAGTAGCTGTTGATCAGCTCGATGCCCTCAGGCGTCAGGCCGAAATCGATCATCCTGCGCACCGCGACCGGCACCAGCAGGGTGGTCAACGCCGCGATCGTCAGCGCGACAAAGGCCAGCGCCGCCCGACCGCGATAGCGCGCCACATAGGGTGCGAGCGCCAGCAGCGGCCGCAGCTTGGCGCGGCTCTTCGCCGGCGCCTCGATCAGGTCGGCCTCGATCGACGGGGCTTCTGCGGGCCCGGTTTCAAGCCGTTCTACTGCGCTCATGAGATCCGACCAAAAGACAAAGAGAGGTAGTCTGCTCCAGATAGGCCGCGCGAGCGGGAGTGGCAAATCCGGGATGTCCCTTAAGGGGCCGCCCGGTCCCCTACTAAGGCCCTGCAACGGCTTGTTTTACAGGGCCTCGTGGGGTATAGACCGCGCCAAATCCGTCATTCGATAGCCACTCAAGTGAGGCGCCGGGGCGCCGAGGAATTGCCATGAAAGCCGAAATTCACCCGAACTATCATACGATTAAGGTCGTGATGACCGACGGAACCGAGTATCTGACCCGCTCCACCTGGGGCAAGGAAGGCGACACGCTGAACCTCGACATCGACCCCAAGTCGCACCCGGCCTGGACCGGCGGCAACGCGCAGCTGATGGATCGCGGCGGCCGCGTCTCGCGCTTCCAGAAGAAGTTTTCGGGCTTTCTCAAAAAGGATTGATCCGGCCCCTCGAGGCTGGAGACGAAAACGCCCCCGGAGAGCCGGGGGCGTTTTTGTTTTGGGGCGATGTACTCTCGACCAGGCCGAGAACTCGTAGGGTGGGCAAAGCGTAGCGTGCCCACCAACCTTGATTTCGATTCTGAGAGAAATGGTGGGCACGGCGCTGCGCGCCTTTGCCCACCCTACGGCACCTGCGCTTACCGCTCGAACGCTGCCTTCAGCGCGTTGAGATGCGGCACCAGCGGGTTGCCGATCGAGGAATGATCGACCGGCGGCGTGTGGATGGTGGTGTCCAGGCGGCGCACGCGGGTCTGGAGGCTCATCGAGCGATGGATCAAATCCTGGAGCTGCGAGGGCAGCTTCTCGATGCTGTCGGTCGAGCCGGGATCGGCGGCGGAGAGCTTGACC
The DNA here is from genome assembly GCF_055811695.1 of Bradyrhizobium sp. MI1.3. Classification (NCBI taxonomy): domain Bacteria; kingdom Pseudomonadati; phylum Pseudomonadota; class Alphaproteobacteria; order Hyphomicrobiales; family Nitrobacteraceae; genus Bradyrhizobium; species Bradyrhizobium sp. MI1.3. The sequence continues at coordinate 13,166 of NZ_JBVVPQ010000081.1, forward strand.
TTGGTTTTTTCGCGGTTGGCCTGGCCCAGCGTCATCTCGCCTTCCTTCACCGCGCGGTGCAGCAGCAGCCACGAGGCGAGCTGCATCAGGCGGGTGGTCAGGCGCATGCTCTCGGTCGCATAGGTGAGGCTGACGGCGCGATCGAGCGCCTTGGCCTCGGTGCGGCCGGCGCCATCGAGATAGGCGGCGGTCTCTTCGACCAGGTCCATGCCCTCGCGGAACAGGACGCCGAACGCCGCAGAATTGGTGAACCGCTCGCTGAGTTGAACGAGAGCACCTTCGGCTTGCAAACGTTCCATGGTTAACGCCCCTTACGCAACTGTCTGACTGCCCGGCTTTGGCGCCGGCTTATGATGAACAAATCATTGCGCGGGCGCGACGCCGAGTCCAGTGACAAGCGCGGATATGGTTTCCGCGGGTCTTTGCTCGGAATTCAACCGCGGCGAGATGCAAAAAGGCGGAGCTGGGCGCAAAAAAGAGCCGCCGGAAAACCGGCGGCTTTGAAAGTTGATAACAGGGAGGCGTCAAACAGAGTGGACAGGAGCCACTCGGTGTCCAAACAAGGACAGTTCCCAGTCATAAACTCGAAAGCTTAATGTGGAGTAAACGAGCGATTATTTTGAGGGTTCGTTAGCCATGTCGGTCAGTGGCCGAGTGGGCGGTGGAACGAATTCTTCACGCGCATCCGCAGCGAAGGCCGAAACCAGACCCTCATGGTGAGGAGCGCGCTCTTCGCGCGCGTCTCCGGACGATGCTTCGCATCGCCGGGACCATGCAGGCCCTGCTCTCGCCCGCGGCCATCCTTCGAGACGCGCGTGCCGCGCTCCTCAGGATGAGGACCGTGTGTGAGGCCAGCCCCGCTCCAGCGTCGGACCCTACGACTTGAAAACGCTGTTGGCCGCATCGCGCGAGGCGCGCTTCTTTGTTGTGGCTTCTTCCAATCTTGCGATCTCGGCCTTGAGCAGCGCGATGCGCTCGGTCAGTTCCTCCACTGACAAGAGTGAGAGATCCTGGCCGATGTCATGGCTGATCTTTTTGCGCGGACGGTCGTCGTCTTCCATCGCCATCCTTGTTCCTCCTGCGTTCGCATCACAAGCGGCTGAGGCGGTTGCCAGCCTGCACCGCGCTGGCTAAGCAATGGCCTCGTTCCATCCCGCACCTTTGCTCAAGGACACATCATGGACAAGCTGCCCGCGCAAATGACCGTGGTCGCCATCTCCAAACCCGGCGGACCGGAAGTGCTGGTGCCGGAACAACGGGCACTGCCGCAGCCCGGTCCCGACGAGATCCTGGTCAAGGTGCAGGCCGCCGGCGTCAATCGGCCCGACGTCGCGCAGCGCTCCGGCGCCTATCCGCCGCCGCCCGGCGCCAGCGACCTGCCCGGCCTCGAAATCGCGGGCGAAGTGGTGGCCGTCGGCAGCAACGCCAAGCGGCACAAGATCGGCGACAAGGTGATGTCGCTGGTCGCCGGTGGCGGTTATGCGCAGTACTGCATCGCCCAGGACGGTCAGGCGATGAGCGTGCCGCCGTCGCTCTCGATCAAGGAAGCCGGTGCGCTGCCGGAAACGCTGATGACGGTCTGGCACAATGTGTTCGAGCGCGGCGGGCTGAAGGCCGGCGAGACGCTGCTGATCCATGGCGGCTCCTCGGGCATCGGCACCATGGCGATCCAGCTCGCAAAAGCGTTCGGCGCCAAGGTGATCGTCACCGTGGGATCGCAGGACAAGATCGATGCCTGCCTCAAGCTCGGCGCGGATCGGGCCATCAACTACAAGGACGAAGACTTCGTCGCCGTGGTCAAGGCGGAGACGAACAATGCCGGCGCCAATCTGATCCTCGATATGGTCGCCGGCGACTATGTCGATCGCAACTATGACGCCGCCGCGGTCGACGGCCGCATCGTGCAGATCGCGACCCTCAACGGGCCCAAGGTCACCGTCAACATCGCCAAGGTGATGGTGAAGCGCCTGACCCACACCGGCTCGACGCTGCGCCCCCGTAGTAATGCGGACAAGGCGGCGATGGTGGCCGCGATCGAGGCGAAAGTGATGCCGCTGTTGCGCGAAGGCCGGGTCAAGCCGCTGATGGACAGCACTTTCCCGCTGGAAAAGGCATCCGACGCGCACCGGCGGATGGAAACCTCTGCACATATTGGCAAAATTGTGTTGGAGGTCTAGGCCAGCGGCCCACAGGGCAAGCCGGAAACCCTTTGATTTTCCTCGCTTTCGTGGCATCTATCGCGACGCACCGAACCACTTTGTTCCGTTCGGAAAACGCCGTGCACCGAAAAGCCTGCACCGAAGAGTTTGCGTCGAACGCGGAGAACTGACCTTGCGTCTGATCAGGTGCCTCGCGCCCATAGCGCTGGGCCTCATGATTCTCGTCTGCGCGTTCCCGGCGCGCGCGCTCGACGCTGTCAGCGTCCGCGGTGACGCGCCCGCAATCGACCTCACCGGCGTGCTCGAGCATCAGCGCAGCGACGCCGACCGCATCCAGGTTTCCACCGCGCCCGGCACCGACGGCATCGTCCGCCGCATCGAGGTGCGCGCCCGCGAAGGCGGCCAGAACTGGGTGGTGTTCGCGCTCGCCAACAACACCGACGACCAGCTCGACCGCCTGATCGTCGCCCCGCATTACCGCATCGTCTCCTCGGGGCTGCTGTGGCCCGACCTCGGGCTGTCCCGCATCGCGACCATCACGCCCTCGACCGGCGACCGGCCGGAGCGGCAGGAGAGCCCGACCGCCGACGTCTTCCGCGTCACCCTCGATCCCGGCGCCGTCGTCACCTTCGTCGCGGAGCTGCGCACCGACAAGCTGCCGCAGCTCTATCTGTGGGAGCCGGAATCCTACAAGGACAAGGTCAACTCGTTCACGCTGTACCAGGGCATCGTGATCGGCATCTCCGGCTTGCTGGCGCTGGTGCTGACCATCCTGTTCGTGGTCAAGGGCAGCATCATGTTCCCGGCCGCCGCGGCGCTGGCCTGGGCGGTGCTGGTCTATATCGGCGTCGATTTCGGCTTCTGGGGCAAGGTGCTCGACATGTCGAACAACGCCGAGCGCATCTGGCGCGCGGCGGGTGAGGCGATACTGGCGGCGACGCTGCTGGTGTTCCTGTTCGCCTATCTCAATCTCAGTCGATGGCACGTGCGCTATTCCCACATCACGGTGGGCTGGCTCGCGTTCCTGGGCTCGCTGGTTGCGCTGGCCCTGTTCGATCCCGCCGTCGCTTCCGGCATCGCGCGCATCTCGCTGGTGCTGATCGCCTTCGCCGGCTTCGCGTTGATCGTCTATCTCTCCACCCACGGCTTCGACCGCGCGGTGCTGCTGATCCCGACCTGGTTCCTGCTGGTGGTCTGGGTGGTCGCGGCCGGCATGACGGTCGCAGGCTCCGTCACCAACGACATCGTCGGCCCTGCCCTGCTCGGCGGCCTCGTGCTGATCGTGATGCTGATCGGCTTCACGGTGATGCAGCATGCCTTCGCCGGCGGCGGCGCCACCACCGGCGTCGTCTCCGACATCGAGCGCCGCGCGCTGGCTCTGGCCGGCTCCGGCGATCTGATCTGGGACTGGGACGTTTCCGCCGACAAGGTCTTCACAAGCCCCGAGACCGAGGCCCTGCTCGGCCTCAAGCGCGGCACGCTGGAAGGCCCGGCCGCCTCCTGGCTGGAAGTGCTGCACCCGCTCGACCAGGATCGTTTCCGCGCCGCGCTCGACAGCGTGCTCGACCAGCGCCGCGGCCGCCTGGTGCAGGATTTCCGCCTGCGCACGCCGGACGGTCACTTCATGTGGTTCGCGCTGAAGGCGCGCCCGGTGGTCGGCTCCGACGGCGAGGTCTCGCGCGTGGTCGGCACCCTCACCGACGTCACCGAGCTGCGCAACGCCGAGGAGCGCCTGCTGCACGATTCCGTGCATGACAATCTCACCGGCCTGCCCAACCGCAAGCTGTTCATGGACCGGCTCGGCGCCGTCGCGCATTTCGCCAAGACCATGCCGACGCTGCGGCCGACGCTGATGGTGATCGACCTCGACCGCTTCAAGCAGGTCAACGATTCCGTCGGCATCGCGGTCGGCGATTCCATCCTGCTGACGCTGGCCCGCCGCCTCACCCGCATCCTGAAGCCGCAGGATACGCTGGCGCGGCTCGCCGGCGACCAGTTCGGCCTGATCCTGCTCTCGGAGCAGGACCCCGCCCGCATCACCGCTTTCGCCGAGACCATCCGCAAGACCATCCGCGCGCCGATCGCCTTCAACGAACGCGAGATCTTTCTCACGGCCTCGATCGGCCTTGCCTTGTCCGATCCGCAAGTTCAGCTCACGGACGAGATCATCAAGGACGCCGAGCTTGCGATGTATCACTCCAAGCGCATCGGTGGCGACCGCATCGACGTTTACAAGTCCGCGATGCGCGCGCGAAAAACCGACCGGCTGACGCTGGAAAGCGAATTGCGCCGCGCCATCGAGCGGCAGGAGCTCACGATCCTGTACCAGCCGATCGTGCGGCTCGAAGACCGCTCCGTCGCCGGCTTCGAGGCGCTGGTGCGCTGGGATCATCCCAAGCTCGGACGCATGGCGCCGTCGGAATTCATCACCATCGCGGAAGAGACCGGCCTGATCATCGACCTCGGCATGTTCGTGCTCGACCAGACCGCCAAGCAGCTCTCGATCTGGCAGCGCGCGATGCGCTCGCGCGAGCCGATCTTCGCATCCGTCAACGTCTCCTCGCGGCAATTGCTGCGCCACGATCTGATCCACGACATCCGCACCGTGCTGTCGCGCTCCTCGGTCGCGCGCGGCACGCTGAAGCTGGAATTGACGGAATCGCTGGTGATGGAGAATCCGGAGCACGCGGCGCAGATGCTGACGCGGATCCGCGAGCTCGGCACCGGGCTGTCGCTCGACGATTTCGGCACCGGCCATTCGTCGCTGGCCTATCTGCAGCGCTTCCCGTTCGACACCATCAAGATCGACCAGTCCTTCGTGCGCACCACCAACCGCGGCACCCGCCCGGTGATCCTGAAATCCATCATCGCGCTCGCGCACGACCTCGGCATGGACGTGGTCGCCGAAGGTGCCGAGACCGATTCCGACGCGGTCGAGCTCTACCAGATGGGCTGCGAATACGCGCAGGGGTTTGCCTTCGGCGAACCCATGGACGCCGACGCCGCGATGCGCCTGCTCACGGAAGTGCGCCTGGAAGCGGCGAGCTGATCTCAACGCGAGTCCGGTCCCGTAGGGTGGGCAAAGGCGCACTTGCGCCGTGCCCACCATCAATCCAACATTGCAACAGAGGTGGTGGGCACGCTTCGCTTTGCCCACCCTACGATACTGGCCGCCGCCGGTCGCTCTTCAGCTTCGTGAACCGCACGCTCGCACCGTCCGGCATTCGCATCGCCTTGAAACCCGCGGCGAGGCAGGCTTCGCGCTGGGGCATCTGGATGTCCGGGCTGCGCAGGCTGTCCCACCATGAGGCACGATTCGCCGCGCGCGGCAGGGCCGCGCCGATGATCTCTTCGATCTGTTCATAGGTCAGCACGAATTCCGCCTGCTTCTGCCGCATCAGATAATCGCGCAACGCGTCGTAGTCGTTCACCGCTGTCCTCTTCGCTGGTCGAAGCCCCGCTTTGCCCAAAAACGTCAGCCGCGGAAACCAATTTTTAACTCATTCCGGCAGCGCCGTCCCGGCTTAAACACTGCTCAAGCTTTCGGGCGCATTCACTAATGTCGGGAGCAAATGATGTTGTCTCGATGGCGCGACGTCACGGCCCGGCGGCCATGGCGGCTTTCGGCGAAACTGCTGATCATCTCGTCCGTGGTGACGGTGATCGGCTTTTCCGCCATTTGCGTCAACGTCATGCTGGACATGCGCCGCGGCGAGGAGGCGCTCGCCCGCCAGACGTTGGAAAACCTGGCGACGACCATCGAGTCCGACGTCAGCCGCAACATCGAGATCTACGACCTGGCCCTCAAGGCGGTCGCCAGCAACATGCTGCTGCCGGAGATAGCCACGGTCTCGAAGCCGATCCGTCACCTCATCCTGTTCGACCATGCGACCACGGCGAGGCATTTCGGCGCGATCCAGGTGTTCGACGCCGACGGCCGGCTAACCATCGACGCCTCCACGCTCGATCCCGTTGCCGAGAACCGCAGCGACGAGGATTACTTCAAGGCTCATCGCGACAATCCGGACGCAGGCCTCTTCATCAGCCGTCCCATGCTGTTCCGCGGCGCCTATTCGATCGTGCTGAGCCGGCGTATCAGCGACACCGACGGGGGCTTCCTCGGCGTCGTCGCCGGATCGATCCGCTTCAGCTATTTCCACGAATTGTTCGAGCGGCTGAGCCTCGATGCCGACGACACCATCACCGTGCTCAGGCGCGACCGTACCGTCATGATGCGGCGGCCGTTTGATCTCGACGTGATCGGCACGAATCTGGCCAACCGGCCGGTCTGGAAGGCCGAAAATCTGAAGGTCGGCGGCGCATTCGCCGGACAGGGGCCGATCGACGGCACGCCGCGGCTCTATGTCCGCAGTAGTGGGAGCAGCCCGCTATTCGTGGTGGCAGGCAAGCCACTGAACGCCGTGTTCGAGCTCTGGCAGAAGGAAGCCTACCGCATCGGCGCCGTGGTGCTGGCGCTCAGCGTGTTCATGCTGGCATCGACGCTGGTGCTCGCGCGCGAGATCGGCCGGCGCGCCGAGGCCGAGCGCAAGCTCGAGGAGATGGCGACGACCGACGCGCTCACCGGCCTGAAGAACCGCCGCAAGTTCGACCAGGTGATCGACGTCGAATGGCGCCGCGCGATGCGGCAGCAGACGCCGATCGCGCTCTTGATGATCGATGCCGATCACTTCAAGGCCTACAACGACACGTTCGGCCACCAGGCCGGCGACCAGGTGCTGGTCGGCATCGCCATCTGCATTTCCGATTCGGTGAGCCGCGCCAGCGACTGCGCCGCGCGCTATGGCGGCGAGGAATTCGCCGTGCTGCTGCCGGGCACTTCGGTCACCGACGCCCTCACGGTGGCCGAGAAGATCCGCGCGAAGGTGCAGGGCTGGTCCGACGACCACACGAGCTCGACGGTGTCCTGCGGCATCGCGAGCCTCGTTCCCACCACCGGCATGGACTGGCCGCTCCTGGTCGCCGCCGCCGACAAGGCGCTCTACGCCGCAAAAGCCGGCGGCCGCAACCAGTCGGTGGTCGCGAGCCTGCCGAAGCTGTCGCTGGTGGCTTAAGTCTCGGCGTTGGAGGTGTCGCTCGCCACAACTTCAAGTGTCGTGGCCCGGGGGGGGGGGGGGGGGGGCGCCGGGCGGGGCGGGGGGGGGGCGGGGGGGCCCCCCAAGAAAATTATTTATAGAAA
>NZ_JBVVPQ010000081.1:20531-28407 GCF_055811695.1 Bradyrhizobium sp. MI1.3
CCCGCGCCGGCGGGGGTCGGTGCCCCCCCCCCCCCCGGGGCGCCCCCCCCCCCCACCCCCCCCCCTCCCCCCCCCCCCCCCCCCCCCCCCCCCCCCCCCCCCCCCCCCCCCACGACTGGGAGCGTTACTGCCCCAAATACTTCTTCATTTCCGCAATGAGCCCGTCACGCAGCTCCGGCCGCTTCAGGCCGTAGGCGATGTTGGCGCGGAGAAAGCCGGGCTTGGAGCCGCAATCGTGGCGCTCGCCCTCGAACTCGACGCCGTAGAATTTTTGCGATCTGGCAAGGCCGATCATGGCGTCGGTGAGCTGGATCTCGCCGCCGGCGCCGCGCTCCTGGGTCTCCAGGATCTTGAAGATCTCCGGCTGCAGGATGTAGCGGCCGGTGATCGAGAGGTTGGAGGGCGCGGTGCCCTTGGCCGGCTTCTCGACCATGCCGTCGACCTCGAACATCTTGCCGGTGCGTTTGCCGACGCCGCAGATGCCGTATTGATGGGTCAGATGGTCGGGCACCGGCTCGACCGCGATGACATTGGATTTTTCGCCGAGCTTGCTGGCGGTGTCGATCATCTGCTTCAGGCAGCCGGGCGAATTGAGCACGAGTTCGTCCGGCAGCACGACCGCGAACGGTTCGTTGCCGACGATGTCGCGCGCGCACCAGACTGCGTGACCGAGGCCGAGCGGCGCCTGCTGGCGAGTGAAGCTGACGGCGCCGGCCTCCGGCTGGTTCTGCGCCAGAACGTCCTGCTCGGTCTTCTTGCCGCGCGCGGCCAGCGTCGCATCAAGCTCGAACATCCGGTCGAAATGATCTTCGATGACACTTTTGTTGCGGCCGGTGACGAAGATGAAGTGCTCGATGCCGGCTTCCCTGGCTTCGTCATAGACGTACTGGATCAGCGGCTTGTCGACGATCGTCAGCATTTCCTTCGGCATCGCCTTGGTGGCGGGCAGGACGCGGGTGCCGAGGCCGGCAACGGGAAATACGGCTTTGCGGATTTTCATGGGATTGATCGAATACCTGAGGAACACGTGAAGGGAGCAATGGCATCTTGCTAGCTTGTTTGCAGCCGCCAACAAAGGCGGATGTGGGGCCTCATCCTCACAGAGTTAAGAAAAAGGCCACCATCAAAATTTCACCTTTGTTAAGCTGTTGGCAACCGTAACCAGGCCTCCTGAGGGCGGATTTTGGCCGGACAGGTGTGGACATGATGCAATCAATGGCAGGGCTGGCGAAACGGGGCGGGTCCGTGACCGGTGCGACGATGATTGCGGCCGCCCTGCTGTTCCCGCTTCCCGCCGGCGCGCAGGCTCAGAACGGTCTGTCCAATCTGTTCGGCGGTATTTTCTCAGGCCCGAACCCGGCGACTTCGCAAGCAGCGCCCGGGTCCAGCGGCGCTCAAACGGGAGTTCAACCCTGGACCGGCGAGGACGGCGCCTCCGGCCATCCGCTGATGACAGCCGCCGCGATCCGCGAGGCCGCGGGTAGCTTCAACAATTGCGTCGCAGGGATGTGGCCCGATGCCGCACGGCGCAACATCACTCAGGAAAATTTCCAGCGCTTCACGGCAGGCCTCGCGCCCGATCTGCGCATCATGGACCTGATGGACTCGCAGCCCGAGTTCACTAAGTCGATCTGGGATTATCTCGACATCCTCGTGAACGACAACCGCCTCGCCAAGGGCCGCGAGGTTCTCGCCAAGTACAAAGCGCAGTTCGACGCCACTGAAAAAGCCACCGGCGTCGACCGCTATATCATCGCCTCGATCTGGGGCATCGAGTCCAACTACTCGACGCAGATGGGCGATCGCAGCGTGCTGCAATCGACCGCGACGCTCGCCTGCATCGGGCGCCGCCAAGCTTACTTCAAGGACGAATTCCTCTCGGCGCTGGAGATCCTCAACCGCGGCGATCTCAGGCCCGAACAGTTGCGCGGCTCCTGGGCCGGCGCCTTCGGCCCGACGCAGTTCATGCCGACCGCGTTCAAGCGCTTTGCCGTGGACGGCGACGGCGACGGCCGGCGTGACGTCGTCGACAATCCCTCCGACCTGATCGCGTCGACCGCCAACAATCTGAAGAAGGACGGCTGGCAGGCCGGCCAGACCTGGGGCTACGAGGTCGTGGTGCCCCAAGGCTTCAACTACATGCTGGCCGACCGCGCCAAGGCGATGACGATGGCGCAATGGGAAAAGCTCGGCCTCAAGCGCCCGACCAACCAGCCCTTCCCGCATCCGGCGGAGAAGGCCTATCTGCTTGCGCCGGCCGGTGCCCAAGGGCCGGGCTTCCTGATGCTGCAGAACTTCCGCGTCATCATGAAGTACAACCCGGCCGAGGCCTATGCGCTGGCGATCGGCCATTTCGCCGATCGCCTCCGCGGCGGCCAGCCCTTCGTGCAGCCCTGGCCGCGGCAGGAGCGGGAGCTGTCCCGCACCGAGCGGCTGGAACTGCAGCAGCTGCTGGCCCAACGCGGCTTCTACAAGGGCACCCCGGACGGCCAGTTCGGTGGCCAGACCCGGGAGGCCCTGCGCAACTTCCAGGCCTCGATCGGGGTCCCCGCCGACGGTTTTGCCTCCTCCGACGTGCTGGACCGGCTGCGCGGGCGGTAAAATCGCGTCGAAAGTAACCCTGAACAGGGATTTTGGCAGGCAGCCTTGACGGCGGCGCCTGTTCCTCGGCGTATGGGTCAAAATCTGCAACAGAATCTGCCCGTTTGGCGCCCGATTCCGTTATTATATCGAGCGTGTCCCGATCCCCCATTGCGCGTGCCCGAGATCGCATGTCGAAGAAGTCCCTGCTCAAGGCGCTGACCGAGACCGGCCCGTTGATCGCGCTGGGGACGGCGCTTGCGATTCTGGTATCGGTTGCCGGCCCGGCCTCGGCGCAGTTCTTCAACTTCCCCGGCTTCGGCGGTCCACCGCAGCGCGCGGCCCCGCCGCCGCGCAATGGCGGAGGCGGCGGCTGGTTCGGCGGAGATTTCTTCGCGCCGTTCCAGCAGCAACAGCAGCAGGCGCCGCGCCAGGATTTTTCGCGCGCGCCGGCGCCAGCCAAGCGTGACACCACGCCCGACAAGAACGTGCTGGTGATCGGTGACGCCATGGCCGACTGGCTCGCCTACGGCCTGGAAGACGCCTACACCGAGCAGCCCGACATGGGCGTGATCCGCAAGCACAAGACCACATCCGGCCTGATCAAGTACCAGCCGAAGGGCGAGCCCTCTGATTGGGTGGCTGCGGCCAAGGGCATTCTCGAGACCGAGAAGCCTGAAATCATCGTCGTCATGCTCGGCCTCAACGACCGCATCTCGATCCGCGAGCCGGTGGCCGAGAAATCCGACAAGGCCTCGGACAAGGACAAAGACAAGAAGAACGACAAGGGCGCCCGCGCCAAGCCGCAAGGAAAGCCGGGTGACAAGCCGGGCGATGCCAAACCCGACACGGCCGCCAAGCCGGACGACAAGCCCGCCGACACCGACCTGCCGCAGGATGATGCCGATAACGCCGACACGCCTGCGGCCGCGCCCGAAAAGACGGCGCGCAATCCGAACGGTGTCTACGAATTCCGCGACGAGCGCTGGGTCGAGCTCTACGGCAAGAAGATCGAGGAGCTCGCCAACGTCCTCAAGGCCAAAGGCGTGCCGGTGCTCTGGGTCGGCCTGCCCGCGATCCGCGGCCCCAAGGGCACGGCGGACATGCTGTTCCTGGATTCGCTCTATCGCGAAGGCGCGGCCAAGGCCGGCATCACCTATGTCGACGTCTGGGACGGCTTTGTAGACGAAGCCGGCCGCTTCCTTCAGAAGGGCCCGGACTTCGAAGGCCAGATCCGTCAGCTCCGCAGCGGCGACGGCGTCTATTTCACAAAACCCGGCGCGCGCAAGCTCGCGCATTATGTCGAGCGCGAGATCACGCGCCTGCTCGCAGGCCGCTCCGGCCCGATCGCGCTGCCGAGCGAGCCGGCGACACCCGATACCAGCGCCGAGCCCGGCAAGCCCGCACCGCGGCCGCTGGCCGGCCCGATCGTGCCGCTGGTTGCGGCCTCGATCTCGACCGATCAATTGCTGGGTGGGCCGGGCTCGCGTCCTGCCGCCGTCGATGCGCTCGCTGCGAAGACGATGGTGAAGGGCGAGCCACTGGCTGCGCCTGCCGGCCGCGCCGACGACTATGCCTGGCCGCGCCGCGAAGTCGGCCGCGAGCAGGCCAAGGGCGATACGCCGGTCGCCACGACGACACCCGATGGCGGTACGCCGGGTGCGGCCGCAGCGATCGCCCCGCCAAAGCTTGCGCCGAAGAAGCCACCGGCGCCGCAGCAACCGGCACAGGCAGCGCCATCGATGCGCGATTTCTTCGGCTTTGGCTCGCCGCCGCCCCCGCCGCGTCAATTGGCGCCAGCGCCGCGCAATCCGACTCCCAACCCCGCGATCCCGCGGCCGCCTGGCAATGTCGGGCGATCGGCGGAAGTGTTCCGATAATTTTTCTAAGCTGAGGTCTTCGTGTCCCGGACGCTCTGCAGCGTGAAACGCTGCTGCGCAGAGCCGGGACCAGCACGTCCAAAAAGAATGGGCCCCGGCTCAGCAACGCGGCGTTACACGCCGTGTTGCGTCCGGGGCCTGATGCTTATCGTGCGTTGGCTTTAGCCGTAATAGCGCCAGCGCGGCGGCGGGCGGCGCGAAGGCCGTGCCATCAGCAACGCGAGGGCGAAGCCGATACCGCCGGCGACCAGCAGCGCGCCGAGCGGGTTGTCCTGCACCTTCTGGGCAATCGCCTGCGAACCGTCGCGCAAGGTTTCGGCCGGCTTGTCATAGGCGTCCTTGGCATAGCTGGCCGCGGTGTCCGTCGCGTCACGGACGGCATCCTTGGCTTGGCCGTAGAGATTCTGCACGGAGCCTGCGGCTTCCCGCGCCTTGCCCGACGCCTGTGTCTGCGCATCGCCTGCGAGATCACCGACAGCGCCTTCCGCGCGTCCGGCGAATTCCTTGGCCGATCCGACAATCCGATCTTTATCCATGATGCTCCTCCTCGGGGGTCAGCCCAAGTAACCGATCAGGAGCGGCGCAGTTCCATGTGACTTGAAATTGGACTCAAAGAATGAGCCCGCCGTCGACGACCAATGTCTGGCCGATGATGTAGGACGACAGCGGCGATGCCAGGAACAGCGCCGCGCCCGCCATGTCAGCCGGCGTGCCCAATCGCCGCAGCGGAATGCGCGAAAGTGCACCTTCGAGCCGCTTGGGATTGTCGGTCGTCACCTTCGTCATCTTGGTGTCGACCAGACCGGGCGCGATGCCGTTGACGCGGATGCCGTCTTCGGCCCAGGCCTCGCCCAGCGTCCGCGTCAATCCGACCGCGCCCGTCTTCGACGCGTTGTAAGCAGGATTGCCCATGGTGGAATGATAGGCCGCGGTCGAGGACACCATGATCAGCGATCCCCGCGAGTCCCGCAGCATGGAATGAAAGCGCGTGGCGCAGGCCATCAGGCTCATCAGATTGACCTCGACGACCTTGCGGAAGCCCGCCATCTCGAACTCGCCACGGCGATAGAGCACCGCGCCCTGCGCGAGCACCAGGATATCGAGCCGTTCGAACGACGGCTTGAACGCTTCGACCGCTCCGGCATTGCCGACGTCGAGCTGCGCGTAGGAAAGACCGGTGAGATCCGAGCCCTCCGCTTGCGAATATTCCTTCGCGTGAGCCCGCGTGCCGCAGACCGCTACTTGCGCGCCCCTGACGCGAAAGGCTTGCGCGATGCCGTTGCCGATGCCGCTGGATCCGCCGACGACCAGCACCTGCTTGCCTGGGAAATCGAGTTCGTTCGTCATCGGGGCCTCCCTTTTGTTCTGCTTGTTTGACCTGTCTGCGGATCGATGCCAGCCTTGTCCATCTCATAACAAGAAACAAGACGCCGCGAGGAAACAGCATGTCCGAGTTCAAACAGCTCAGCCGGTCCGTGAAGGGCCTGACCGTTCTCGTCACCGGCGCGGCCAGCGGCATGGGGCGTGCAACGGCACGCGTGTTCGCCGCTGACGGCGCCAACGTTGCCACCACGGATTATGACGAGCAAGGCGCCCTGGCCGTCGCGAAGGAGATCGCGGCAAGCGGCGGCGCCGCGAAAGCCTGGAAGCTCGATGTTGCCGACGGCGATGAGATCAAACGCGTGGTCGGCGACGTCGCCGCGCATTTCGGCGGGCTCGACATCATCGTCAACAATGCCGGCATCTCCGTGCGCGTCGCGATCGACGACGAGACCTATGAGGACGCCTGGGCCAGGGGCCTCACGGTGATGCTGACGGCGCATCCGCGCATCATCCGCGCCGCGCTGCCTCACTTGCGCAAGTCGAAAAGTCCGCGCATCGTCAACATCGCCTCGACCGAGGCGCTCGGCGCCACCGCATTGCACAGCCCCTATTCGGCGGCAAAGGGCGGCGTCGCCAGCCTCACCCGCTCGCTCGCGGTGGAGCTCGGCCGCGAAGGCATCACCGTCAATTGCATCTGCCCGGGGCCGGTCCGCACCGCCATCACCGACCGGATCTCGGAAGAGCACAAGACCATCTACGCCAAGCGCCGCACGGCACTCGGCCGCTACGGCGATCCGGAGGAGGTCGCGCACATGACGCTGAGCCTGTGCCTGCCGGCGGCGTCCTTCCTCACCGGCGCGGTCATCCCCGTCGACGGCGGCCTGATGGCGCGCAACGCGTGAGAGCTGTAGCCCGGATGGAGCGCAGCGCAATCCGGGAAGGTCTTTCCGCGGCACGATGCCCCGGATTGCGCTTCGCACCATCCGGGCTATAGGCAGCTATGCGCACCGAGCGTTGACATCGCCCGTTACGGGAGTAACTTTTTCCTCGACAGAGCGGGACCAACCGCTTGCACGCCCGGGAGAAAACGCCATGACGATCGCCATCCGGCAACTTCAGACACATTTTGTCGGCGAGGTTTCCGGCCTCGATCTGCGACAGCCTCTCACACCAGATGAGGCGCGCGAGGTCGAAGCCGCCATGGACAAATATGCGGTGCTGGTGTTCCACGATCAGGACATCACCGACGAACAGCAGATGGCCTTTGCGCTGAATTTCGGCCAGCGCGAGGACGCGCGCGGCGGCACCGTGACGAAGGAAAAGGACTACCGGCTCCAGACGGGCCTGAACGACGTCTCCAATCTCGGCAAGGACGGCAAGCCGCTGGCGAAGGACAGCCGCGCGCATCTGTTCAATCTCGGCAACTGCCTGTGGCATTCCGACAGCTCGTTCCGCCCCATCCCGGCAAAATTCTCGCTGCTGTCGGCGCGCGTGGTGAACCCGAAGGGCGGCAACACCGAATTCGCCGACATGCGCGCGGCCTATGATGCGCTCGACGACGAGACCAAGGCCGAAATCGAGGACCTCGTCTGCGAGCACTCGCTGATGTATTCGCGGGGATCGCTCGGCTTCACCGAATACACCGATGACGAGAAGCAGATGTTCAAGCCGGTGCTGCAACGTCTCGTGCGCACCCATCCCGTGCATCGCCGCAAGTCGCTCTATCTCTCATCGCATGCGGGCAAGATCGTCGGCATGAGCGTCCCCGAGGGCAGGCTGCTGCTGCGCGATCTCAACGAGCACGCGACGCAAAGCGAGTTCGTCTACGTCCACAAATGGAAGCTGCATGATCTCGTGATGTGGGACAACCGCCAGACCATGCACCGCGTCCGCCGCTACGACCAGTCGCAGCCCCGCGACATGCGCCGCGCGACGGTGGCAGGCACGGAGCCGACGGTGCAGCAGCAGGCGGCGGAGTAGGCGCTACTCAGCAGTCGGTGTCATCGCCCGGCTTGATGTTTAGACCGGAGACATAGCTGACGCTTGTTCGGACACATCACTGACAGGTTGGCCATTGGTCAAGTCGATTGATG
>NZ_JBVVPQ010000082.1:0-4459 GCF_055811695.1 Bradyrhizobium sp. MI1.3
CCCCCCCCCCCCCCCCCCCCCCCCCCCCCCCCCCCCCCCCCCCCCCCCCCCCCCCCCCCCCCCCCCCCCCCCCCGGGCCGGCACGTTCGCGCGTGCACGGCCAGCAATGGTACGGACGGCGGCACGCCGATCGGCGCTCCCTCAACGCGTTTCAAGCGAGTGCGTGGCCGTGATGCGTGGGCCGCCGTCCGATTCCAAAAATGGGATACGAAAAAACCCGCGGCGGATTTTGTCCCGCGCGGGTGTTACGAACTTTTCGATGATGCCACTATGGCACTGTTTTGCCCGACGGGTCAAGTCCTATTTCGTTTTTTCGAAATTAAACCGGATCGCGCTTCGAAAGCCCACGTCAGGCAGTCGTCGACATGAAAAAGGCCCGCCAGCGGGTTGTACCGTGCGGGCCGAACCAAACTCTTCGACGATGCCACTATGCCAGTGTTTTGCCCGACGGGTCAATCTCTATTTCGATTTTTGCGAATTAAAGCCGACGGAGACCTTCGGAAAGTCATTCCAGTCAGGCTGCCGGCGTTTCGTCCGACGTGTCAACGAACGAACCGTCCCTGCCCGCGTTAGCCGGTCAGGAGGATCGACCAATGACGCTGAACCTGACACCGAAAACATCGCGAGACTTGCCGGGCCAGAAGCCGCGCATCGACGGGGAGCGCGACACGCGAGAGGCCATCATCCCGGACGCTGACGAAACCGAGGACAGGGATCGCGATCTCGTTCACAGCGAGGGCGGAACCATCGATTGTCCCACCAAGCCTGGCGATCTCTCGAAGGACGATTAGGCCGGCGAGCCCGAATGACGAGGCTCTTGCTCCCATTCTGATATGTGGTGCGCAACGGGCTTGCTTCAAGTCCCCGGTGATCGCGTAGAACCCTCGGCCCAGCCAACAAGTCGAGGGGTCACGACATGTCCGTATTGCTTCCGACGTCCCGGTCGCGCAGCCGGAAACAACAGGCCACAGCGAACAATCCGGCGATGACAGACCATGCCGTCGTCATCGCCGGCGGCGGACCGACCGGCCTGATGCTGGCCGCGGAGCTCGCGCTGGCGCATGTCGACGTCGCCGTGGTCGAACGGCGCGCCGATCAGGAACTGGTCGGCACCCGCGCCGGCGGCTTGCACGCGCGCAGCATCGAGATCCTCGACCAGCGCGGCGTCGCCGATCGTTTCCTGCGTGAGGGACAGATCACCCAGCTCGCGGGCTTCGCCTGGACCAGGCTCGACATCAGCGATCTCCCCACCCGGCACGCTTACGGGCTCGCCCTGCGGCAGAGCCACATCGAGCGCATCCTGGCCGACTGGGTCAGCGAGCTCGCGGTGCCGATCTATCAAAACCGCGAGGTGACGGGTTTTGCGCAGGACGAGAGCGGCATCGACGTGACGCTGTCCGGCGGCGAGACCTTGCGCGCAAACTATCTGGTCGGCTGTGATGGCGGCCGCAGCCTGGTGCGCAAGGCCGCCGGCATCGAGTTCGCCGGCTCCGAGCCGACGCTGAGCAACCTCATGGCCGAAGTCGAGATGCGCGACGAGCCCGCATGGGGCCTGCGCCACGACGCGCTCGGCTTTCACGGCCTCAGCAAGACCGAGAGCGGACGCGTGCTGGTGGTCGTGACGGAAGCGACGCTCGATCGCACCGGCGCGCCCGGTCCCCGCGATCTCAGCGAAGCCCTCGTCGCCGTCTACGGCACCGATTTCGGACTCCACAACCCGTCATGGATCTCCCGCTTCACCGATGCGGCACGGCAGGCCGTCTCCTACCGCAAAGGCCGCGTGCTGCTCGCCGGCGATGCCGCGCATATCCATCACTCCGTCGGCGGGCAAGGCCTCAACATTGGCGTGCAGGACGCCGTCAATCTCGGCTGGAAGCTCGCGCAGGTCGTCAACGGCATCTCGCCCGACAGCCTGCTCGACACCTACCAGGCCGAGCGCCATCCCGTCGCTGCGCGGACCTTGCGCAACACCATGGCGCAAATCGCCCTGCTCCGCCGCGGCGAGGCTGGCCTCAAGGCCGCGCGCGAGGTCGTCGCCGAGCTGCTCGGCATGGACGCGCCGCGCCAATTTTTTGGCGCGATGATGAGCGGTCTCGACGTGCACTATGATCTTGGCCAAGGCCACGCGCTGCTCGGGCGGCGCATGCCCGATCTCGATCTGACGGTCGACGGGCGGCCGCTGCGACTGTTCACGCTGCTGCACGGCGCGCGCGGCTTGCTGCTCGATTTTGGCAAGACAGGCAGCCTCGACATCGCGCCCTGGACCGATCGCGTCGATCGCATCGAGGCCGAATACGACGGCCCGTGGCAGCTTCCGGCAATCGGACAAGTCGCAGCACCCGGCGCCGTGCTGGTACGGCCCGACGGGCATGTGGCGTGGGTGGGAGACGAGAGCCAACACGGACTTGCGGACGCGATGATGAGGTGGTTCGGGCCGGCTGCGGATTAGTTTCAGGTCGGGCGCGAAGGAACGCGGCTCAAGATTCGAATATTCGCGCGCCCAGCGTGCGCAGGCTCATCGACGCTGCCGAGTTGCTGCGGTGGCGTGGGAGCCGGCTGATGAGATAGCGCGTCGCGCATCCATTGGGGTAAGCCGATCAGAGCCGCGTTCTCTTGCTGTGGAGACTCCAATGGAGTCGATGGCGACGGTGTTTTCATTGCAATTCCTCCTCTGGAGACAAGACGGTGCGAAGCTTACGAAGCCTCGGGTTCGCTGGTCTCATTGTTGATTATCGATGGATGATCCGGATGTACGATGATGCGTTCGATCCGTTGCAGCAATTCGCGCGGCCGTGCGTCCGAAGCCAAGGGCTGCACCGGCTTGCCCCACCCACGATCAAGAATAGAGTTTGCGGCAGCCACCCGCGCAAAGGCATTCGCTGTCTCTCTAAACATGATGGCAGCAAGCACGTTGAGTGCGGCTTCGGTCTTGTCGCGTGCCAGGGTTTCGATATCGGCCAGCGTTGGTGTCCTGAAATCTTCACTGGCCACATGCTGAGCAACAGGAAGATGCAGCTCGGTCCTTCTCCTAAATTTGGGCATTGGAAATCCATTTGTTAAATGACGAGTCTCCGGAAATAAAAAGCCCGCGGCGGATTGCTCCGCGCGGGCATGATCTTCAGTGATGACATTCTGCCAGTGTTTTGCCCGACGTGTCAAAGGTCAAATTCGAACCCTCCGTCAGGCAATTCTGCTTTACCTAACCCCATGAACTCTCTTCCCTCAGGTGTCGCGTACTTCAAGACGTTAGTCCCAAATACATCCTCAAAAATCCCTTCAAGGATCTTGCGTGCGATACGCCTGAGTTCACTATCGAGCAACGCGTAATCATAGGTGTTGCGGTAAGTACCAAGATAGGAGGATATAGATCGCCATAAACTCGCACTAGCTTCGTGGAAGTTTACGCGCTCTTTCCGCAAGTTTTCGAAGCTGTACTCTTCTTCCAACCTCGCTTCTATTTTTGCGATCTGTTTTCTGCCAACCCTCTTTTCATAGTTTCCGGTTGCATCGAGATAGACTAGTTCGAGACCGAGAAAGGACACAGGCTGCTTTGGAGCGACCATCTGCGTTTTCGATGAGTCTCCACCCAACTCAGGGATAGTCAGTCCTTGTGCAGCAAGTTGGGATTTCACAAATTCGAAGCCGTCTTTCGCAGCGCTCTTCGTGTGAAAAAACAGCAGCAAGTCATCAGCGTAGCGAACCATCTCGATTCGCTGAGCTTTAAAGCTATTGTCGAAGTCGGTTAGAACGAGGTTGGCTAGTAAAGGCGAGAGGGGCATACCCTGCCGCAAGCCTCGACCTGCGGTGATCCCCTGTTTTGCGAGCATTGGGCGAGTGACACTCGTTTGCTTGATTTCGCAATCAATAAAAGAATGAATTAGAGGCGTCAGGCTACTGTTCCTGAGCGCTTTCGTAACCCGCGTCTTCGCTTCCAATCGCGCTATTCGGTCGAAGAATGATTCAATGTCTGTCTTGAGGCACCAATCATAAGAACGACGAAGTTCAATCGCTCGAGCGATAGCGCTCGTTGTTCCTCTTCCTTTGATGAATCCAAATGAGAACTCGTTCTCTATCGGCAGCTTTTCCCTCGTTACGAGGTAGCTCACGATCGCCTTCTGAACGATACGGTCTTTTATCGCTGGTATGCATATAAGCCTGTCTTTATCGGAGTTGGGCTTCGGGATGAATACCGGTTTCAGTTTCGATGGATGATATCTTCCAAAGCGCAGATCGGACGCAATTGATGCGAGCCGTTCATCTACCCGCAAGGCAAATTGCTCAGCTGTTATTCCGTCCACCCCAGGACGGCCGGGATCTGACGTGGAGTCTCTTGATCCCTTCCACGCGGCGAACAGATTCGCTTTCGAAAGAATCTTTATTGGCTTTGGGAAATTGTCTGATCCGGTTCGCCCAGGCTGAGGGTCGAGCAAAGGGTGCACCTAAGCCTGATTGAACGGGC
>NZ_JBVVPQ010000082.1:4559-11557 GCF_055811695.1 Bradyrhizobium sp. MI1.3
GCCAACCGATGGTCACAGACCGATCTTCTGGCAGTTGGAGCTTTGCGGCTGGCGCGCTATCGCGCCAATCGCTCGGCACCTGACATGCTACCGCCGGATATGCAAGCGTTACCCGAACGGTGAAGCCCACGGCAGCCCCCAACAGGAGAACAAACCGAGAACAGAGGCTACTGGCCGGCCGTCCCCGGCCTCGCCCGGCTCCGTCGTAATGATCCTTAGCCTGGCTCTGTCTCTTATGCACCGCAGGCATTGGACCCTCCGTCGATTTGCGGCGCCAACCGATGGTCACAGACCGATCTTCTGGCAGTTGGAGCTTTGCGGCTGGCGCGCTATCGCGCCAATCGCTCGGCTCCTGACAAATCGCCGTCTAGGAGGTCGTTCGAGGAAAGAAACGGTTACCAATGACTTACGTTTAAACCGTCTATCGATGGTTCGCAACCGCTGCGTGCTTCGATGCGAGGTTATCCCTATCTTTAGCGACCCCCCAGCTTGCGCTCGACCTTCTTCCGGCTGCTGCCGACCTTCTTGACAGCCTTCTTGACGGCGGAGGCCGAGCGGCCGGTCTTCTTCGCTTCGTAGCTGACTTCGTATTTCTGTCCGCCCGCCACGCGCGCGCGGTCCTGCTTGCGACCGCGGGGTGTCTGCTTCTTCGCCTTAGCCATGTTGCACCTCCATGCATGTATAAGACGCGAGAGGATTCAAACGGTTCCTTGCGCCCCTCAGGGCCGCCCCGACCAGCGGAACGAATCCGGCCACAAAGATTCGAATCAACGTGTTCGTTGCGTGGAGTTTGTCAGTGGCGTTGCAGCGTCAGCGTAGGCCGGGGACGATCGGGGTGAAAGCGCCCTTCCCCGGCTTCGTCGAACCGGCCTTGGCATCGGCGGTGGACCGCGTGCCATCCGGAGCGCGATGGATTCACGAAATCAAATTCGACGGCTACCGGGTGCAGCTTCATTTGGCCAACGAGGCCGTCACCGTCTACACCCGTCGCGGCCACGACTGGACCAAACGCTTCAAGAAAGTCGCCGATGACGCCTGGCACATCAAGGCGGGATCGGCGATCATCGACGGCGAGGTTGTGGTCCCTGCTGCCGATGGCAGCACCGATTTTTCCGTCCTTCAGAACGAGCTGAAGGGCACATCGTCCAAGATCATGCTGGTCGCATTCGACCTGCTTTATCTCAATGGGCGAGACCTTCGCGGCCTGCCGCTGTTTCAGCGCAAGGCCGAACTGAAGAAGATTATCTCCGGCACCGACGTGCATCTGAGTGAGAGCTTCGAGATCGAAGGACGCAAGATGTTCGCGCACGCGTGCAAGATCGGGCTGGAGGGCGTGGTCTCCAAGGTTCGCGACAGCACCTACAACAGCGGCCGCGGCAACAATTGGGTCAAGACAACTTGCGCGCAGCGAGAGACGCTAACCATCGCCGGCTTCGCACTCGACGAAGGCAAATGGGACGGCATCTATCTTGGGCGCCATAAGGGAGATGATCTTGTTTATGCCGGCAAGGTCGACCACGGATTCGACAAGACATCTGCCGCAGAACTGCAAAAACGATTGAAGCCGCTCATTCGCAAGACGCAGCCTTACGCCAAGCGCATCGCGCACAAGGGAATCTGGGTCGAGCCGAAGTTGCTTGCGGAAATCGAGTATCGCGCCAAGTCGGCGGAGGGAAAGGTCCGGCATCCTTTCTTTAAGGGCCTGAGAGAGGATCTGTAATGGATGCGTTCGATCGATGGTGGATATGGGCCGAGAAATCCCTTGATGATCCGCAAACCATTCCGGTCTGGCTGCATGAGGCGGTGCTGCAGCTTTCGCCGGATGAACGGCGAGATCGCTCTAAGGTGAATGCCGCAGCAAAAGAAGCGGAGGCGCACTATGAGATTTAAATTCCGCACAGAGGGCTGGCAGCCCAGGAGCGAGGAAGAACACTTCATGATTTGCCCAACCTGCGGCGAACGCTTCGACTGCCGCGACCTTGGCGAAGCCATCGAGCACCAACACGGCGAGCCGGTCGAGGAGGAGCCGACGCAACACTGAGGCGGGCGGGGGTTTTCCACAGCCACGACAGGCGGTGGTGCGTCCAGCCTTCCGCCTACTACCCATCGATAATTTGCCAGCTTGGCCGGCACATGGCTTTGATCGCCGCATGACCACCAAGTCGCGCCAATATCTCTACGGCACTCAAATCAAAATATCGGCCGAGCGCGCCAAAGAGGCCCGCAAGGAGGCCGACAAGCTTGCTTGCGAGGCGTGGAATTATCGGATGCTCGGCTACAAGGGCCCCGCGCAGCCGTCGCCGACGATTGGAGATGCCATCAACGCTGGCTTCCTTTACCTCGAAGTGCGCTGCCTCGGATGCGACACCAACCAGACAGTGGCGCTCGATATCGTTCGGCGTGTGAAGACAACGCCGGTGCATGAACTCGAACGCTACATGCGCTGCAAGGACTGTTCGCAAGTGCGAGGTTATCCTTACAAGAAGAGCGCTCTCGTGGCGCTGCGGCCAACGAAAATCTCTGCTACTAATCCTGCGTCGTATTGGTGGCCCGGCGAGCGCTAAGGACAATCTCACGCATGTGCAATCTCTATTCGATCACCACCAATCAGGCGGCGATCGCCGACCTCTTCCGCGTCGTGCGTCGCTACGAGGGCAATCTGGCTCCGATGCCCGGCGTGTTTCCCGATTACCCCGCACCTGTCATTCGCGATGCGGGCGGCGAACGAGAGATGGTGCTGATGCGCTGGGGCATGCCGCCACCGCCGCGCACTGGCGGCCCCCCGGTAACGAACATTCGCAACACCTCGTCGCCGCACTGGCGCGCGTGGCTCAAGCCGGAGCATCGGTGTCTCGTGCCGGTCAACAGCTTTGCCGAATACGCGCCGGAGCCCAACCCGCAGACGAAGAAGAAAGACATCGTGTGGTTTGCGCTCGCGGAGTCGCGACCGCTGTTTGCGTTCGCCGGCATCTGGACGATTTTCAATGGGGATCGCGGCACCAAGTCGAAGCCGATCCCCGGGCCGCATCAGGTGTACGGCTTCCTTACGACGACGCCGAATGCGGTCGTGGAGCCGATCCATCCGAAAGCAATGCCGGTGCTGCTGACCACAGCGGAAGAGCGAGACGTTTGGCTAAGGGCGCCGTGGGATGAGGCCAAGGCGCTGCAACGGCCACTGCCGGACGAAAGCTTGGAGATTGTTGCGCGCGGCACCGAGAAGGAAGACGCATTGGCCGCTGCTACAGTTGATTCCTAATATTCGGGCCTTATTCGGCATGCGCTTCTGTCCAAAAGTGAACATTGCCTCAAGTTGAGTAACCCGCTCAAGCCACTGAACCTGCTCACGCAATTTAATCCGGCGACCTATCATATGATATGTCGCCGCCTCAGACGAGGGGCGTAAGCTTTATCCATCACCGCAAGGCAATTGGCATCTGCCGGTGATGAGAACGCCCAACCAGCGCTCCCGCCCCGGACGAACGAGGGAGACGTGCATGCCGACACGCCGACGTTTCAAGCAGACCACGACACTCGACGAACGGCTCGCCGCGGAGGCCGCGCGGCTTCGCGAGGAGGCGCGCACGCTCGCGCCGGGGCGCCGCCGCGAGATGCTGCTGCGCCAGGCGCGGCAGGACGAGACCGCCATGCATATTGCCGCCTGGCTGCAATCGCCCGGGCTGAGGGCACCGACATGACCCAGCAATATCGCGCTTATCTCGTCGGCGACAACGGCGTCTTCCGCTCCGCCGAAGCGTTCGAGGCCGCGTCGGATGCGATCGCCCTCACCTTCGCGCAGCAGTTCACGCGGCACGGCAAGGTCGAGGTCTGGCAGCTCGGCCGCAAGATCGCCGTGCTCGAGCCCGAGTCATCCCCGCCGGGAGTTCTCACGCGTCAATGATCGCGTGATGTCGAGGGCGTCCTGAAGGTCTCGATCGCGAACGAGAAATTGACCTGCATCACGGGACCCCTGGCATCGCGAACGTCGATCGCCATCGACTGCCTGCCGCCCGCGGCAGGCGCGGAAACGATGGCGTCGCGCGCCATGTCCGCGACCGACTTGGCGGCCTCTGCCTGAACGGCGCGCGAGCTGGCCAGCTCAAGCCCTTCCTCGTCGAGCGCTACACCGGTGTCGTCGCGCAGGTCGAAATAATATCGGGGCATTGCAGCATCCTTTGCCCGTAATAGGTCCGAAGCGGACAAAGGGTTTCCGGGGCAGCGAAAAAATCTGTTGGAATCAATAGGTTCCGGGAACTCCGACGTCCCTCTGCCAGCGCGGCGCGGCAGCAGCTTGCCGCGCTCACGCCCGGTTTTTCGTCAGGGAGCGAAGCGACAGGGCGAAATGACGCGGCCCCCTCACTCCTCCGCAAGCTTCCCGACGATATAGGCATCCACCGTTTCGGCGAACGAGCGCTGCACGCCGACCGCAGTGCCATGCTGGTCGAGCGCGTCGCGCTGGAGCACGCGCAGGCCGCGGCCGCGCATGCAGACCGGCGCCGTGTTCAGGTATTGGTCGATCGCGCCTGTCGCGAGCGGGATGGCCTTCGGATCGCCCCTTGCGATCAGAAGCCGCAAGAGGCTCTGGCATTCGGCCAAACCTGGCATGGGATCAGCGCCTCACGCCTGCCGCGATTTCGCCGGCCGCTTCACCGGCTGGGTGTGGGTGCCGAACAGCGCCAGCAAAAACGCGACTTCTTCCTTCGAACCGACCTGGATACCGGCGTGGATACCGACCTGGATCATGATGATCTCCTTTTCGCTTGGTTGGTCGGGCGCAACGGGCGGGGCGTTCGAGACAATCTGGTTTCAGCACCGTTTCAGGCGTGTTTCGTCGCGGCGCACCATATCCATGGTCGCCTGAATAGGAACAGCTTTTGGGATCAGAAAGTTATTCGCGCGTCGGTCCGGATGCACGACCGGCGCCCCCCACGGCCTCAGCTCGCCCCCCGGGCTGGGGCCGTTTCTTTTTGACGCCTCAGTTTCGGTTTTGGTTTTGGTTTCGGTTTCGCCTGGGCGTCTCCCAGGACAGCTTGTTGCACTGGGAGCACCGGAAGATGGCGATCGCGCCATCCGGTGAAGCCACCGCGTCGATGAATGTCATGGGTCTGTTGCACGCAGCACAAATCGGCCGCTGCGTGGTGTCTTGATCCGTCATGCGCGCAAAACGCGGGACAGAGCAGGAGGTTTCTATCGTTCTGGAGGTTCAGGGTGCCAGATCTTAGGAACGTTTTGCTGAAGCAGTGAGATCGATGCCGCAATCTGCTCCCGAGAACGGCACAGCAATTGTCGGGTCGCCCGGCTTGCATCGAGCTGGTGCAATTTCTGCCGGTCGAGATCCGCCTCGAATTCCTCGCGGGTGAGCATGACAAGCTCCCGTGTTGCTGCCCATTCGCAGAGTACGCCGAGAGACGATTGAGGACCGTTCAGAAGTGAACATACGGCGGGATGCCCGCCTGCGGGCTTTCGACCCAGCCGGTCTTCAGGTCCGCGCTTCTGCGTGGCGAGGCGCAACGCGATGCCGTGCTGCCAGGCGCGCACTCTCACGGCGGCTTCGCTGCGACCAAGCTCGCCGGCGATCTCGTCCGGCCGCGAGCCGGCGTCGGCCAACGCCTTCAGCCGCTCGTGCTCTTCCGCTGTCCACTTCTTCAACAACGGGTCGCGTGATTGCATGGTCGTAAGCTGTCTCGCCTGCGTGGTCGATGCAGGCGACAAGCGAGCGAAACAGGCGAAGTTGCTATGCGACGCTGCTATGAGATCCGCGATGGGCGTCCCGGAGATGCGCCGACGACGGCGCTCGCTCAGATCCAGACGTCCTCCCGGCACGCGTCGCACCGATAGATCAGGATCGAGCAATCGCGCCTCACATCGAAGATCGAAGTCAGGCAGCGCGTATCCCTCTCGCATTTGGGGCAAGCCGGCCTCGGCTTGTAATGATCCGGCCTCGTTGCCGGGCCTGCTTGCTGTTCACTGCTCATCTCATTCCTCGTTGGAGGACTGAGTTCCTAAGTACCAAAGTGGACATTCGTTCCAATCACGCAGGGGGCGCTTCTCATGGAAGCGAGGGCCTAGACGCCCCATGATCGCGCGTGCTGGTCGTCGGCTTCGTCCTGAACGATCAAGCGGGCTTGTCCTGAACGATCAAGCCGGCTTGGTGTTGGCGGGCCCCCCCCCCGCCGCAGTTCGTCCAGGCTCTCGAGCGTGCAGATGCGCGCAGCGCGGCGGGCCAGCTCGTCGTAATTTTGCGCCACCTTGCGCAGCACGTCCCGCGTCTCGGGATATTCGCAATTGTCCGCCTTGGTGCGGAATTCTTCCGCCCGCATCCGCCAGTACCGCGGAGGGTGCATCCGCTCGGCTCCCATGGGCCACTCCCCTCAGTTGGTCCAACTGTTCCTGCTCATTAATCAAGAGCGCGTCCAGGAGTTCCCGCGCAGATGTTCCGGTTCCGATCACACGTCCCGATTGCGCAGGGATCGCAGCTGACGACGACAGTATTGCGCGGGAAAGATCGACTTTAGTTCAAATGCGGCAGGGCGGATTCGGCAGGACGCAACGGGTTGGCGCCATGCTGGGACACGTCCCTTGCGACAAACGCAACGGGGATAGCTCGGAGAGATCGTCGATGTATGTCGTCGCCGCCGCGTTGCTGGTGCTGTCCGGACTGTTCTACTCCGCGAGCCATCACGAGATCGGCTCGTTCGGCGTCACCATGTGCACCTATGGCAGTGCGTTCTGCGACAATCCGCTGATCGTCTTTTCCGGCGCCGCGCTGGCCGGCGCCTGGGGCATGTTCGTCAGCGTCAAATAGTCCCGACCGCACGCGCTCAGGGGACAAACGTCTCGCCGGTGTCCGTGCGCGGACTGCGCGACGGCCGGCCATGGCGGGCCGGGGGGGGGCGCGGGGGGGGGCCCGGGGGGGGCGGGGGGTGGTGGGGTGGTGGGGGGTTTAAGGTGGTTTTGGGGGGGGGGGGGAAGGGGGGTGGGGGTTTTTGGAATTTTGGGGG
>NZ_JBVVPQ010000082.1:11567-28255 GCF_055811695.1 Bradyrhizobium sp. MI1.3
GGGTGGCCTCGCCCCCCCCACCACCCCCCCCCCCCCCCCGGGGCCCCCCCCCACTCCCCCCGGCGGTGCCCGGGGCGGGGGGGGCGGCGGCGGGGGGGGGGGGGGCCCCCCCCGCGCCCGGGACGCGCGCAAAGGCTGCACTGGGTATTCTTCGATGATGCACTTATACAGGTGTTTTGCCCGACGAGTCAAACGGAGATTCGCTTTATCAGAAATTGGCGAGGAGCCCGTTACGCGAAGCCCGGGAACCTTGTTCCCTCCTTGGCATTTGTGAAGGACGCGCCCCGACCGAGACCCCTCCTGCCATGACCGACAATGCTCTCGCCCCCACGAAATCCGCGCCGTCGCTGTTGCAGAGGTTGGGGCCGGGTCTCGTCACCGGGGCGGCGGACGACGATCCGTCCGGCATCGCCACCTATTCGCAGGCCGGCGCGCAATTCGGTTACGGACTGCTCTGGACGGTATTTCTGACCACGCCGTTCATGATCGCCATCCAGCTCGTCAGCGCCCGGATCGGCCGCGTCACCGGCAAGGGGCTGGCCGCCAACGTCATGCAGATCGCGCCGCGCTGGGCGGTGCTGTCGCTCGTCGCCATGCTCGTCGCCGCCAACACCTTCAACATCGCCGCCGACATCGCCGCGATGGCGGAGGCGCTCTCGCTCGTGATCGGCGGCCTCAACCACGAGCACGCGCTGATCTTCGCGGCGGGCTCGACCCTGCTGCAGGTGTTCCTGCCCTATCGGCGCTATTCGCCGGTGCTGAAATTTCTCACCTTGGCGCTGTTCGCCTATGTCGCGACCGCCTTCACGGTCGAGATCCCGTGGAGCACGGCGCTGCTCGCGGCGGTGTGGCCGAAGACGAATGTCAGCGCCGATTATTTCATGATGGTCGTCGCCGTGCTCGGCACCACGATCAGCCCGTATCTGTTCTTCTGGCAGGCCTCGCAGGAGATCGAGGAGATGAACCAGGGCAGGCGCGACAAGCCGCTGCGCGAGCTGAAGCACGGCGGCAGTCCGGAGCTGGCGCGCATCCGAGCCGACACCATCTCCGGCATGCTGCTCTCCAACGGCATCGCCTTCTTCATCATCCTCACCACCGCGTCGGTGCTGCACGCGAATGGCGTCACCAACATCAATTCGGCGACGGAGGCCGCCGAAGCGCTGCGGCCGCTCGCCGGCGACTTCACCTTCGCCCTGTTCGCGATCGGCATCATCGGCACCGGCCTGCTCGCAATTCCGGTGCTGGCGGGCTCGGCCGCTTACGGCGTGGCGGAGATCTTCGGCTGGCGCGCGACGCTGGAGGCGAAGCCCGACGAGGCGGTCGGCTTCTACACCATCATCGCCGCCGCCACCATCATCGGCTTCGGTCTAGGGTTCACCGGCATCGACTCGATCCACATGCTGGTCTGGAGCGCCGTGCTCAACGGCGTCGTCGCCGTTCCGATCATGGCCATGATGATGCTGATCGTCTCGAGCAAGGCGATCATGGGTCGCTTCAAGGGCCGGTCATGGCTCGTCGCGCTGGGCTGGCTCGGCACCGCGCTGATGGCGCTGGCCGTGCTCGCCCTGCTCGGCTCGTCATTGATCGGCTGACTAACCTTGCGACAAGGCTGCCGATATCTGCGAGGCGATGATGAAGGCCGCGAACACCGCCGGCACGCCGATGAAGCGCAGGAATTGGTCTATCGAAAGCATCGCTGTCTCCCGCAAGACAAAAAATGTTTGCGCCCGCTGCGCTATTCCACCCCGTGCGCAGCGTGCTGATCGGCCGTCAGAAACTGATCGGAAATGGCGGCTCCACTCATCGTGAGCAGCGCCAGGATCGAAATCACAGCCAGAAATTTCATGGCCGGAGGGTCGATCCCGATTGTGGCCAAAAACGTCAAAGCATGGTCCCTTTTCAGGACAACCCCGGGAAAGATCATGGCTGTCCCCACCGGATTTTCCCTTAGAATGGCGGGAAGGGCCTTCCAGGCGCCCCTCGCCGGGCTTCACTGCGCAGGACCGTTCGCCTAACAATCCTGGCTGGAGCCGGGCTTGCGAGCCGGCCAAAGAAAAAAAGCGCCGCCGGGCGACAGGGAGCGACATGACCAGATCGTCGAAAGCAACAAGCCTCGAAATCCTCGCCTGCGATGCCGGCTGGAGAAACTACCATTTCGTCAAGCTGACGACCGAAGACGGCGTCGTCGGCTGGAGCGAGTTCGACGAGGGTTTTGGCTCACCCGGCGTCGGTGCTGCGATCCAGCGCCTGTCCGCCCGCGTCGTCGGGCAGAACGTTTTCCGGCACGAGCGCATCTACGCCGAGCTGTTCGCGGCCACACGTCCCGCCGCCGGCGGCGTGGTGGCGCAGGCGCTCGGCGCGATCGAGAATGCGCTGCTCGATGCCAAGGCGAAATGTCTCGGCGTGCCCTGCTACGAACTGCTCGGTGGCAAGATCCGCGACCGTGTCAGGGTCTATTGGTCGCATTGCGCAACGTGGCGGATCAATCACCCGTCCTGGTACAAGCCGCCGATCGAGAACCTCGACGGCGTCAAGGCAATGGGACGCGAGGTGCTCGAGAAGAAGTTCACCGCGCTCAAGACCAACATCTTCTCCTACGACGACGGCAAGCCAACCGGTTGGCGACCGGGTTTCGGCTCGCCCTTCGCCCCCGAGATCAACGTCGATCGCAAAATCCTGCGCGACCTGCGCATGCATCTGGAGGCGATCCGCGACGGGGCAGGCCCCGACGTCGACATCCTGCTTGATTGCAACTTCAACGCCAAGACCGAGGGCTATCTGGAGATCCTGCGCACCATCGCCGACCTCGACATGTTCTGGATCGAGATCGACAGTTTCAATCCGGAAGCGCTCGGTTACATCCGCAGGCAAAGCCCGCATCCGATCTCGTCCTGCGAGACGCTATTGGGCCTGCGCGAATTCCTGCCCTATTTCCGCGAGCAGGCCATGGACGTCGCGATCATCGACACGCCCTGGAACGGCGTCTGGCAGTCGATGAAGATTGCAGCCGCTGCGGACGCGTTCGAAATCAACGTTGCCCCGCATAATTTCTACGGCCATCTCTGTTCGATGATGAACGCGCATTTCTGCGCCGCCGTGCCGAACCTGCGCATCATGGAGATCGACATCGATCGCCTGGCGTGGGACCGCGAGCTGTTCACGCATGAGCCGGATATTCAGAACGGCCATCTGGTCATTCCGGACCGACCCGGCTGGGGCACCGATCCGAACGAGGAAGCCCTTCGCGCGCATCCGCCGAAGACCAGCGGCGGATTGCTCAACTACGGTCGCAAGAACTAGACGTCTTACGGCGTCACTGGATTGACGGTCGGGGACGTCTTTGGCCCCGGCCGCGCCGGCTCGATCGGTGATTTCGGTTCGGTCGGGAGAATTTTGGCACCTGCGGCGCGTACGGCCTCGCCAGTGGTCGCATACATCGCGACGTGAGCAGGCTGCGTCTTGGCCCGATTCCATGGTCCGTGATCGACGATGAGCATCGCAGCAATCGTCACCGCGGCCACAATCAACGCGATCACGCCGGGATGGCGAAGCGCCGAGGACATGGAATTTGCGAAGCGATCCGTTGCCATCGTGGAATCCATAGGTTTTTCCTCTCGCAGGTTAATGCAATTGCGTCCTGCGAGTTCCGCCCTTGCCGAGCCAAGTTCCAAGCCAATGCGGGAACCTGACGCCACAAGGCGCTCAGTGTTTCACATCCGGCCGCGCATCGCCGACGAACCGGTCGCGATTCGGCATCTTGACCGCCGCGAGCGATTTGGCATCGAGCGTCGCGTCCGCTCCGACCAGTCCATTCAGGTTCAGGATGTACGCGGACACCGCATAAACCTCCTCATCGCTCAGCGATTGCGGTGCGTTCTGCGGCATCGCACGGCGGATGTAGTCGAACAGCGTCGGCGCATACGGCCAATAGCTGCCGACCGTGCGGATCGGCTTTGGTGTTGCGATCGTGCCCTGCCCACCGACGAGCCGGTCACCCAGCCCGCCCTCGCCCTTGTCGCCATGGCATGATGCACATTGCTGGGCGAACACCTCGCGACCACGACTGACCGAGCCACTTCCCTTCGGCAGATTGCTGCCGTCGCGTCCGACGTCGATATTCCAGCCAGCAATCTCCGCAGCCGTCGCGGGACGTCCGAGGCCGTACAGAGTCTGTGCCTGCGCCCCGCTCGCGAACGCACACAGCACGATGACAACAGCAATGCCGCAAGTCTCACGCCAGCGCATTGGTCACCTCGCCGTCGGCCGCGATGCGCCAGGGCCAGATCGCGTTGTTGTGGTAGAAATAGTTCTCGCCGCGCACCGCGAGCAACTCGGCCAGAGTCGGCTGCACATAGCCGGTTTCGTCGATGGCACGGCTCTGGATCACGGCAGGCTTGCCGTCCCACTGCCAGGGCAGGCGAAAGCGTGTCAACGCACGCGTCAGCACCGGCTCCTGCAATTGCGCGCTTTGCCAACTCTTTCCCTCGTCGACGGACAGTTCGACGCGCGCGATCTTGCCATGCCCGCTCCACGCGATGCCGGTGATCTCGTGGAAGCCGGGCGCGCCCAGGCGTTGGCCGCCGGAGGGCCTCGTGATGATCGACTTCGCCTCCATGTAGAACGAAAATTCACGCGCGGTGCCGTCTGGCAGCAGGTCGGTGTATTTCGAGGTCTCCTCGCGCGAATAAACCGGCTCAGCCGTCACATGCAGGCGGCGGAGCCACTTCACGCTCATATTGCCCTCGAAGCCTGGCAGGAAGAGCCGCAGCGGATAGCCCTGCTGCGGGCGCAGCCGCTCCCCGTTCTGGCTGTAGACCAGCATGGCGTCCTCGAGGCATTTCTCGATCGGGATGCTGCGGGTCAGCGCAGCCGCGTCGGCACCTTCGGCGACGATCCATTTGGCATCCGGCTTCAATCCGGCCTCCTGGAGCACCAGCTTGAGGCTGACGCCGGTCCATTCTGCACAACTCACCAGACCTACAAGGTCCGACGCAGTCTTGCCGTAAGGCTTGCTGTAGCCGGGATTGCCGGAGCATTCGAGAAAGTGGACGCGCGATTCCGACGGGAAACGCCTGAGATCGTCCATTGTGAAGATCAGCGGACGCTCGACCAGCCCGTGCAGCATCAACCGGTGCTGGGCCGGATCGATGGTCGGAACGCCGCCATGATGACGCTCGTAAAACAGTCCGTTCGGCGTGATGATGCCATCGAGCTCCTGCAACGGCGTCCGGCTGGAGGCAGAGATGTACTGCTTGAGCGTCTTCGAGATGTTCTTGACGACGCCCTTCTCGAACGGCGATGGCGCGCCATAGAGCTGGCCTCCCGTCGGCTCGCCCGGCGCCTTCATCCATTCGGGAATGTTGGGTGGAAGATTGTCGGTCGCGGCGGCAACCGATGCGCCGGCGCCCAGGACAGTGCCACCCGCAGCCGCCGCGCCGGCGCGCAGAAAGCGACGGCGAGTCGTGCCCGCAGGTTTGTCGTCGGCGTCGCTCGTGCTGCTCATTTGCGGATCCTCGGCTGAAGCGCGACCCGCATGAAACATTCTGCGACGAGCATTTGCAATTCGCACCTGTTTCAAAAACAGGCGATTTCGACCTCGACTGATCTAAATCTGGCGGGCGCGACGGCAATTCTCTTCTTCGCAATGCACAAACGGCTCATCCATCACTCGCCCGGCGCGATCGCATTGCTGGGGGTTGGCCGGTCGGCGATCTGCTGGCCGAACAGGCTGCCGATCAGTTCGACCGCGGTGCGCGCGGTGCGGCCACGCTCGTCGAGGAACGGATTGAGCTCGACGATGTCGACTGAACCGACTACGCCGGAATCGTGCAGGAGCTCCATGATCAGATGCGCCTCACGATAGGTCGCTCCGCCCGGCACCGTCGTGCCCACGCCGGGTGCGACGCAGGGGTCGAGAAAATCGACGTCGAAGCTGACATGCAGCACGCCGTTGCTGGCCCTGACGCGCTCGATGACGCGACGGATCAGCACGGCGACGCCGAATTCGTCGATCTGGCGCATATCGACAACCCTGATCCGGCGCGTGCGCATCAACTCCTTTTCGAGCTTGTCGATTGAGCGCGCGCCGAACAGGTCGAGCCTGTCGGGATCGATCGGGGCGCGCGGATCATCGCCGAGCAAGCCGTCGAGGCCGGGTTCGCCGCAAAGGAATGCCGCCGACATGCCGTGCATGTTGGCGGTGATCGTCGTCTCAGGCGTGTTGTAATCGGCATGCGCATCGAGCCAGAGCACGAACAGCTCGCGTCCGCGCTCCTGCCAGTGACGGGCCATGGCATTCACCGATCCCATCGACAATGTGTGATCGCCACCGAGGAAAATCGGCAGCGCGCCGGTTTTCGCGATCTCGTAGCCTCTGCGGCTCAGCACGCGCGTCCAGCGCTGGATTTCGCGGTAGTGATTGGCTTTGTCGGGGGGCCTGTCTGCGAGGTCCCGGAGCTCGCCCACGGAGAGATCTCCGTAATCGACGACCTCGAAATCCAGGCTCTCTAGCAGTGTCGCAAGGCCGGCGGTGCGGAGCGCCGCAGGGCCCATCAGAGTACCGCGCTGCGAAGCCCCCATGTCGATGGGAGCGCCGAGCAGGGCGATGCGCCGGGCTCGATCCGTCGTGGTCCGGTCAGTCACAGCTGTCTCCTGAGATCAGCAAGATTGAGCCAGCCTAACAGAGATTCGCACCCGTCGTTTCACGGGGAAGGTCCACGCAGGGGCGCATCGTCCCGGAACAAAAGCCCGCGCGCCGAATTGCTCATCCAAGGCCGGTACCCGCCGTAAAAACCACGGCGCCTGTCGCGGATAGCCAAAGGTCATGCGACCCGCTGTTCAGAACGAGCGCTCGCGCGGATAGCCAAAGGTACCGGCCTCCGCCGCACATGATCAGCCTGGAGGTTGCGCACTTGAGCACGGAGATCCCGCAGTCCACTTCACATCCCGGCATGGCCGAGCGCGCCATCGATGCCGCGACGGACGTATCCCGCACCATCGGTGAAGTCGCAGGTGGCCTGCATGCAGCTGTCGACCGCATGACCTCCGCAATCGACGATGCGCGAAAGCCGGGCCGGCCCCTCGCGACCGTCGCTGCGATCACGCGCGAAGCGCCGCTTGCCAGCCTGTTCGTTGCTTTCCTGTTCGGCGTCGCGGTCGCGCGTCGGCGCTAAATCGTAACAGGTGTTCAGGCGGCGCTGACGGCCGCGCACTCGGACGCGAGGAATTGTCGCTCGAATGCCTCCGCCGGCATCGGACGGCCAAAGAAATAGCCCTGGCCTTCCTCGCATCCCATGCTCACCAGGAAGTCGGCCGTAGCGCGATTCTCGATGCCTTCGGCCACGACCGTGAGACCGAGCTGCTTGCTGAGACCGATGGTCGACCCGACAATCGCGGCATCGTCGGAGTTCGCGAGCAGACCGAGCACGAACGACCGGTCGATCTTGAGCCCATCGAGCGGGAACTTCTTCAAATAGCTCAGGCTCGCATAGCCAGTGCCGAAATCGTCGAACAGGACGCGGACGCCGAGCTGCTGGATGCGTTTGAACATATCGAGCACCCGGGCTTCGTCGTGAAGCAGGATGTCCTCGGTGACCTCGAGTTCGAGCAGCGACGGCGTGAGCCCCGTCGCTTCGAGCATCCCCGCAACCGAATGCGCGAGGTCGCCGGAGTGGATCTGCGAGGGCGACAAATTGATCGCGACGCGCACACTGTCGCCGGACAATTCCCAGGCGCGTGCCTGCCGGCAGGCAGTTTCCATCACCCAGTTTCCGATCCGCTCGGACAGGGCTGAGCTATTGACCACCGGCATGAACTCTCCTGGCGAAACGTAGCCGCGCACGGGATGCCGCCAGCGGATCAGCGCTTCGGCCCCGACCAGGCTGGCGTCGATCAGGCGAACCTGAGGCTGGTAGAACAGCTCGAACTCGCCGCGATCGGCGGCAAGCGCCAATTCACTCTCCAGCGTCAGCCGGTTCTCCAGCTCCTGCCGGATCGCGCTCTCGAAGACCACATAACCGCCGCGCCGCGTCAGTTTTGCCTTGGTCAACGCAAGATGGCCGTTGCTCAGGAGATCGTCGGTGTTGTGTCCGCCTTCTGGATGGACGGCGACGCCGATGCTGATCCTGACGCGATGCTGCCGCGTGCCGGTCGCAAGCGGCGCTTCGAACGCGCGCGCGATGCGCTCGGCGAACTCTGCGATCGGCTCGTCGCCATCTGCGCCTTTGCGCGCAATGGCGAATTCGTCTCCGCTGAGCCGGGCAACGACAGCGTCGTCGCCCGTTTCAGCTTTCAGGCGACCAGCGACCGCCTGCAGCACGAGATCTCCGGCGGAATGACCCAGCATGTCATTGATGCTCTGGAAGCCGTCGAGCCCGATCACGAGCAGCGCGACCTTGCAGGGGCGCTGCCCCGCATCCCCGATCATGCCGACCAGTCCGGCATGCAGCGTGTTGCGGTTGACCAGACCGGTCAGCGCGTCGTACTCGGCGAGATATCTGACGCGTTCGGCCTCGCGCTTGCGGACCGAAATGTCGCGCAGGATGGCTCCGTATTGGAAGCCGTCCGTTCCCTGCCAGCCCGAGAAGCTCGCCTCGACCGGGAAAGTTTCACCGTTCTTGCGCCGCCCTTCGAACTCGACGACGACCGCCCCACCGGGGACCAGGAGTGCCTGGCGCGCGGCGTCGCGCATGGACGGCCTCGCGTCACCGTCCACTGATACGGCGCACAGCGTTTCGAACGGGCGGCCGATGATCTCGGCGGGCATATAGCCGAAGATCGCACTGGCGCCGGGATTCCACACGGCGATCAGCTGACCTTCGTCGGTGCAGACGAGGCCATCGCCGAGCGACATCGCGATACGATGAAAGCGGCTTTCGGCGATGCGCCCCAGGAGACCGCGGAAATCGATTTCGTCGAGTGCGATCGCCGTCAGATAAGCGACAATCGCGATGTGGAACAGCGATGTGTCGATGATGAAGGGCCATCTTGCCTGCACGAGGACCGCAACCAGCTCGAAGACCGCCCCGGCCGAGATCAGGATTGCAACGCGAATTCCCGGTCCGAAGCGGCGCCACGAATACACCATCAGCAGGCAGACCACAGCGAGACTCAGGATCATGCCGATATCGGAGGTCCAGCGCAGCATCCGGTTCTGCAGGATCGATTCCGCTGCCAGCGCCTGGAGCATGGGTCCGGAGATGATGCGGCCATTTGGAACGCTGAAGCGGTCCCCGAGTTCGAGCGCCGTCGCACCAATGATGACCTTCTTGTCTCTCAGCTTGTCGAGCGCGGCGGTTTCACCGCGGAGCACGTCGACATAGGAGACACTCGGAACCGAGCCCGCCCGAATACTAAAATCGATCAGGAACGGCGACCGCCGATTTGCGTCCTGCCCGGCCAATACGACTGCCATCGACGGCATCAAGGCATCGCCGAGCTTCTCGCCGAATGGATATCGGCGAACGAGCCCGTCGGATTCGATCGCGACATTGACCAGCGCCGGCCACGACTGGTTGCTGAACGGCTTCAGGGGGCGATTGATGTGAGCTGCGCCACCATTCGGCGTCGGCTGCTTGAAGGAGGGCAGGATGGTCGAGCCGCCGGCCTCACGCAGTGCGTTCACGAAGGCCTCGTCGGAGGCTGGATCGGATGGCGAGCTGAAATCGACGTCGAAGGCGACGTCCTGCGCCCCCGCGGCCTCTAACCTGTGCAACAATTCCGCGTGCAGCCGGCGCGGCCAGGGCCACACCCCGATCTGCTCGATCGAGGGCGCGTCGATGGCGACCACGACGACGTTGCCACTCGCTGCACGCGATTGCCAAGCGAACCGCAGGTCGGTCAGCGCGTTGCGAAGCGCACCATGCCACCCCGTGGACAGCACGATCGCCAGCGCGATCACGACCAGAATATGCGGACGATAGCGCTTCACTCCGATCCTCCCGCGCACCCGCTTCTGCGGTTGCGCCCCCCTCATCCCCTAAGAAATCGCCTCAGTGCCTGTTGTGGCCAAAGGCATTGCCGTGGCCATCGCTGCCGTTGCCGCCGCCATTGCCGTTGCCGTTACCGTTGTTGCCCCTCCCGTTACCGGTGGCGCCGTTGTTGCCGTTACCGTCGCCGGAATTCCCATTGCCGGAATTGCCGTTACCGGAGTCGCCCCTGCCGGGGTTGGACTTGCCGCTGGCATTTCCGCTGCCGCCGCCAGAGCCGTCGCTGGACGCGCCGGCCGTCGTCGCGGCTATTGTCATGCTCGCAGCCGAGGAGCTGGTGCTGCCAGCCGTCACGCCGCTGCTCGTGGTGACCGCAGTCTGGACGGTGCTGTTGGATGCCGTCGTGCTCGCTTTCGAGTCGCTCCAGACCGTCTCGGTGCTGGCGTGCGCATTGCGCACCTGTCCGGGAGCACCGCCGCCGTGGGCGAGCCCGTGCGTGACCTTGTGGACGTTCAGCTTGACCTCGCCGAGCGAATTCGAAATGCGCACGACGCCGGGCTTGGCAGCACCGCCCTTGGAGGTGTGAGCTCCGGCCGCCTGTTGCGATTGCTTGAGTGCGCCGGCCGCCTTGGCGCCCTTGTCGATCGGACCGAGCGCATGGATCGAATGGCCGTTCGCCGCGTTGCGCGGGGCCGACAGGCCCGATTTCGGCACGAGGACGCGCTCGATGCTCGAGGCGCGCGGCTTGCCGTGCTCGATCGGATTGAAGGTCCCGGACCCGCTTAGAGAGAGGCCGGGCTTGCCATGCTCGAAGACGGTGGCGGCCTGCCCCGGCAGGACCTGGGCGATCTGTCCCGTCTTGAAGTCGGAGACCTCGACCTGGCCGCGAAGCACGCCGACCTTGGTGCTCCCCGCATTCACGGTGACGCTGAATTGCGTTCCCTTGACCACGGCGGCGAGATAGGGCGTCTCCACCTCGAAATGCTTGACGTTGCGCTTCTCGACCTCGAGCAGGATCGAACCTGCCTGCTGGATGATGGTCGTGGAAAGGCCCTCCTTGCTCTCAGCCGGCAAGCCGATCACCGAGTTGGGAGAGATCAGGATCGTTTCCTCACCGCGGACGAGCAGCACACGGCCATTACGCCCGGTGCGAATGGTGTCGCCGGGCTTGAGTGCCTCCTGCTGATTCAACGAAACCTGCTGCGCGCCGCTGGTGGCGACCCAGACCTCGCCGGTGGCCTTGCCGACCGACCAGATGCCATCGTCCGCGGCGGATGCGGCGGAAGCCGTTCCCAGGATCAGCGCAGCCGCGAAGGCGCACCGCATTCCAATTTTGCTCAGCATGACGATCCTCAGTCCGCGTTACAGCCAGCCTGAGGGGTATCCGAAATCACTCAACATAGGATTAGCGGGAAGCGGCCAGTGGAGCGCTCACGTTAACCGTTCATTGACCATAAAAAACTATGAAAAATCATGTGGCTAACGAACCCTCACCGCATCAGGGGCACATCTCCGTCGAACTACGGGGACGGGCGCGTCGCGCGCGCCGGGAAGCGGCATCTCATTACCACAATGGCGCTGTTGGCGCCGTTCTTCGCGGGAGTTCCTCAGGCTTTCGCGCAGCAGGCGAGCCAGCCTGGCTTCGATCCGCGCCAACCTGAGAAATATTTTGAAAACCAAACCGAGCGGGAATCGCTGAGCCGTCCTCCGGTCAGGCTACCAACAGTCGACCAGCCCAGCACCGGCGGCGATACCAAGCCTCAGTTCGTGCTGCGCGGCATCCACGTCAGCGGAGCCCGGGCCGTTTCCCCCGATCGCATCGCCGCGGTCTATCAGCCCTATGTCGGCAAGAAGGTTTCGCAGGCGGATCTCGCCGTGATCGCCGGCGCGATCAGCGATCTCTACCGTGCCGATGGTCTTCACTTGAGCCGTGCGATCGTGCCGCCGCAGGATATCGCCGATGGCCTGCTCCGGATCCAGGTGATCGAAGGCGCCATCGTCCAGGCCGAGCTGAAAGGCGATGGCGCCGAACAGTTCGGCGTGAGACCGATGCTTGGGCCGGTTCTGGCCGAGCAACCGTCGCGCCTGACGACGCTGGAACGCCAGCTCTTTCTCATTAACGGCAGACCTGGCGTCCGGATCACCGATACCGCACTGGAGGAGATCGGCGGGGCAACCGGCCGCTTCCGCCTCGTCGTCTATTTGAAGACCTGGCACGTCTTCTCGTCGTTCGGTCTGGACAATCTCGGCTCATCATCAGTCGGTCCGTGGCAGACATACGCGACCGGCGCGTTCAACTCCTATCTCACGCCCGGCGACACGCTGGCGGTCAACCTGTCGACCATCGCCAACGCCCCCCGCCAGCTTGGCTTCGCACGGCTGTCCTACGATGCACCCGTCGGCATCGACGGCGTGCGCCTCGGCGGGTCCGTCCTATACAGCGCGGTCAGGCCGGGCGATGTCCGCCGCCTCGACAGCGACATCACCACAACCGAAGCGTTCGAGCTGCGTGCCAGCATCGTCCCACTGCAGTCGCGATTGTCCTCGCTGACCCTGACTGCGGCGACGACCTTCAGCAACGTGTCCGAGCATGACCTTTACGGCGCCTGGTACAACGACCACATCAGGACAGCGAGCCTGATCGCCGACTACCGGCTTCAGGATCATTTCGGCGGCACCAATTTCGCGACGCTGACCTACCGCCAGGGCCTCGACATCTTCGGTGCCTCGCATTTCGACGACGATCTGTTGTCGCGCGATGGCGCGTCATCGAACTTCTCGGTGCTAAACCTCTGGTTCACGCGCTACCAGACGCTCAACGACGTCTGGTCGCTCAAGCTTTCCGCTGCGAGCCAGACGGCGTCACGGCCGCTGTTCACCTCGCAGCAATTCTATCTCGGCGGCGCTGCCTTCGGGCGCGGCTATGGCGCAGCAGAGATCAGTGGGGACAACGGTCTTGCCGGCTCACTCGAGCTGCGCTTCGACCAGAAGCTCAATTTCCGTTACTGGACCGGCTATCAGCTCTATGCCTTCGGTGACGCCGGCGCAGTCTGGAACGACGGTTACCGCCTGAGCGACGGCCTGTCGCTGACCTCGGCCGGAGCTGGCGTGCGGTTCTTCCTGCCGGCCGATTTCCAGGCTGATCTCGGCGTGGCTGTCCCCCTGAGCTACCGGGCGCCCGACAACGAGCGCCGCAGCCCGCGCCTCCTTTTTACTTTGACTAGCGCGTTGCGGCTCTGCTCCGAACGCGGCAAGGGCGGTTGTCTGTAAATCCCTTGCCCTTCGCGCTGTGCCTCCGACATGCGGCCCTTTTTGGGGCGCGGCGCACAGGCTTGCCTAAATTTAATCCCGTAGCCTGCTCACGATCGCTCGATCCGGGAGTTCCCAATAGCCATGTTCAGTCAAAAGTGATTTGAGACGGAACCATGAAAAGGGTGTTTGCAGTTCTGGCGTTTCTCTGCGTCCTCGGCGTCGGCCAATATTTCGTGGTCAGCCGGTTCGCGATCCGCCATGAGGTTTTGACCCTGTTCGACGCCGCGCGCCAGCGGCCGATCGCGGTCGAAATCGCTGTACGGCGCGATTACGAGACCAAGGCCAATCTCGGCCTCTGGAAGCTCCCGCTCGCCATCATCAGCAACGGCAATACCGTCAAGGCCACCGAATATTCCTTCCTCGCCAACGTGCTCGCCGCACGCGGTTATCTCGTCGCCAGCATCCAGCAGGATCTGCCGAGCGATCCGCCCCTGATGACCAAGGCCGGCCAGCAATATGTCGGCCGGCGCGAGGTCTATATCCGCTGCGAGGCCAACATCCTCTTCACCTTGGGCGAGTTGAAGCGGCGGCAGGACAACGCCGACTACGACCACATCACGCTCGTCGGCCATTCCAACGGCGGCGACGTTTCGATGTATGTCGCTCATCAGCACCCGGAGCTGGTGTCGAAAGTGATCACGCTGGACAATCTGCGGGTGCCTTTCGTGCTTAGCGACCACATGAAGATCCTGTCGTTCCGCTCGAAGGATCCGCATTTTGTAACCGATCCCGGCGTGCTGCCGACGCCGGAAGAGGCCAAGGCGCGCGGCATTGATATTATCCACACTGGCGCACAGCATACCGAGATGAGCGATCGCGGTCCCGATGCGGTCAAGGAGAAGATCCAGGCAACACTGGACCGCTTCCTGCGCGACAGCGCCAGCAGCGCGCTCGCGCCGGCCGATACACGAAGCCCGATGATCATGAACCCCGGCGACTATTAGTCTGGCCCCTTTGCGGCAGATCAAGGCTGCCGCGAGCCGACCACGATAGAAAGGGCCTCGCCATCTCGGAGAGGCACGTGTCGCACTCCATCGAAAGCCTTGATACGAAAAGACTCGATACGACAAGCTTTGCCCTGCCTGCGGCAAGGACGCCGAGATTCGCCCGGCATCTCTATCGTTCGGCTCGCAAGCTGCTGCGGTCGATCATTGCCCGCATCGACCTCTCGCAGTATCCGGGTTCGTGCTGCGGATGAGGACGGCGTCGCGAGCCAACAACACACAGGGTTGCTCTATGCACCGGCATTTGAGACGAATTTGCCTGCTGGTTGCCGTGGCCTCGAGCGTGGGCACGTCGTCCGCTCTCGCCGCCGATGCAGATCACGGCGCCGACCTTGCGAGGCGCTGGTGCGCCAGCTGCCATGTCGTGGCGAACGGCCAAACACAGGCGAGTGCCGACGTCCCCTCTTTCGTGTCCGTTGCGCGCAGGCCTGACTTCAGTTCGGAAAGGCTCGCCTTTTTCCTGCTAGACCCGCACCCGAAAATGCCGAATTTCCCCTTGAGCCGGATCGAAGCCGGCGATATCGCAGCCTACATCGCATCGCTGCGTTAGCAGAGCGACCGATTGGTCAAAACACCTGCGACAGATGCAAATCCCTGCCTGAGAACCGACAAGGATTAGCGGAAAGGATGATGGGCGGCGAATGAGGTCCATTCGACAGCCCATCATGGACCGGCACCAGTATCGATGTGCAAATATTCACGCCGCGTAAGTCCAATCTGTGCACGCGCCGTGAACACACCGAGAATCAGGACTTGCCCTTCCCCGGCTGCATGAGACTGCCGGTCATCTGGCGCATGTGGTC
The DNA here is from genome assembly GCF_055811695.1 of Bradyrhizobium sp. MI1.3. Lineage (NCBI taxonomy): Bacteria > Pseudomonadati > Pseudomonadota > Alphaproteobacteria > Hyphomicrobiales > Nitrobacteraceae > Bradyrhizobium > Bradyrhizobium sp. MI1.3. The sequence goes on from NZ_JBVVPQ010000082.1 coordinate 26,613, forward strand.
TCCGGCACTGGTGAACTGGCTGCGCAGGAAATCCGATTGGATTCGCATCGCCTCCTGAAGGTCGGTGGCATGGACGAGCTTGCGAGCATGCTCGAACGCCGACTTCATGTTCTGCTCGGTGAAAGCGAGCGCTTGCTTCGACACGTCCGCCCCCGCGCCCGGAACGGTCGTCATCGATTTGGTGGCGGCTTCGAAAAACATGCCGAATGCCTTTTCCGCCTGGTCAATCGTCTTCTCGGCCAGGTCGCGCAGTTCGGCCGGAACTTCGAGCTTCGGTTCGATCATGGTCGCACTCCTCCCGTTTTCAGAATTGAATACCACACTTGCCGGATCGCCTGCCAGCGTCCAGCCGGAGGAAGACGTCGCCCGGCGGCCGGCTCTGGCAGGAAAACGAAGGGCAAGGCGTAAGGCCGGCGCGCAGGCAGGCTCAGGACAGGGGGTGTTCGGGGAGAGCTTCTTCGGTAGCGAGGTCTTCGACGAGCTTGATGACCTCGAAACGCTGCCGGGGCGCGAGCTTCAGAAACGCGCGGAGCAGGCGCAGGCTTTCGACGGTGCCGCTTGCAGGCGCGCCGAGCTTGAGGTGCAGCTCAGCTGCGAAATTAAGGTTCTTCATCTCGCACCTATGACAAGCATCGGACTTCGTGATCCAACATCGAGATCCCAACTAAGAACCAAACGCCACACCCGGATGCCACAACCGGATGCAATGGCGACAGCTCGCTTTCGGCCGGAGGGGCCGGGTGTGTTCGCACGCCGAGCCACATGTGCAAGCAAGCACACCTAAGCAGGTTGCAACTATGTCAAGAAACAACCCCTCCGGCAAGCCTAACAGTTGGCGCAGCGATGCTCCGTCTGCATCGCACCACGGCAATTCCGGATAACAGGAATATGGCCCGCCGTCACCCACCTGCGTCAAGAAGCGTCATCGATCAGCATCCAGCCTCGATCGCCGTCAATCGACGCCGCAATTCGTGTTGTTTCGGATGTGAATGGATGTTGGTGGACGCGAATTAGTGCTTCTTCAGCGTATACACGTAATTGTTGAGTCCGGCATCGGCGGTTGTATCGTCGACGAAATAAACGTCGTGAACCGTTTTCGAGGAACAAACGACAAAGCGGTGGCGGAACAGTCACGCAGATCACGGGCGCCGTGGCCGATGCATTGATCGATTCTGGCGCCCCAGCACCAAAGGACGACGGCATGCTTTCTCGCTGCGATCTCATCAAGGGCGCCGCAGTCGCGCTTCTCACCTTCTCGATACCAAGCGCGTGGGCGCAGGAGACCAGGATGAACCTGTTCAAGATCGTCACCATCAAGGACGAAATCGTCGTCGGATTGTCGACGGAGGAGCTTCAGGCCCTCGGCGGCAATGATGCCAGCGCCGTTGCACACGCCTTGGCGCAGAAGGGCGATCTCACCGTCTGGCAATACAACGTGCATCGCGGTCCGAACGGCGAATTGCAGCAAGCGCCGACCGCCAGAATCGGGCTTTTGGCCAACGCCTCACTGCGGGTCGAGCCCTATGCCACGACCTACCAGATCCTACCGCATCCCTAAGCAGGAGACCCGGGGGGGGGGGGGGGGGGGGGGGGGGGGGGGGGGGGGGGGGGGGGGGGGGGGGGGGGGGGGGGGGGGGGGGGGG
>NZ_JBVVPQ010000083.1:0-27846 GCF_055811695.1 Bradyrhizobium sp. MI1.3
CCTCGACAACCCGTTCGGCACGAGGTTGTCACCCATGTCTTAGGTACGACCTGTTACCTATGTCTCCGGTCTGGACAGGCCCAGCCATGTAGCGGTCTCCTGACTCGAACCCCCGACGCCTCGTCCTGTCGCGTGCTGCGCGTATTTGGTACCGGGACATTCCGACAAATGGAAATCCAATTGTGGATTTAATGCACGTTCAACGAGTCTTTTGTCGGAATGGCCATTGATCTTACAGATAAATCATACGCCTCTTAATCAGCGGGTCCCAGGTTCGAGCCCTGGTGCGCCGACCACTCTCAAGCGATGGGCCCGCAAGCACGCTTTCCTCCTAAAACCGAAACCGCGTGGCACCGATTTGGCACCGCCAAACGGGAGGCCGTGACGCGCCAAAATATTTCTTGCGTCATGCGTTGGGTTCTTACTCCGTGCTTGTGGTGGATAGTAATACCATGCGGTGGATCAAGGTATTTCGTCCTAAGAGAACAGAATGAGATCGCTGCGACAGCAGATTGAATCTAACAGCGGCCCGATTCGAGCATAAGGTTCCCGAGCGTGCATCGGCGCATGCGGGGCGCGGGGCTATGCCAGGCCCTGTGAGTGGGTTAAGCCACGACTGACAGGATGCTGCGTAGCACGCTTGGCCGGTTGCTCTAGCTAGGGAGCGCCATTGCCGTTTCGCTGACGACGTCGCCAATCGATCATCGCCATTGCTGCGCTTCCCGTGGCTTAGCGGATACTCGCCACAATTTCGAGCCGGTTCTTCTCGAGCCAGGCCACGGCGTCGGGTCCATCGACGACGCATTCGAAAGTTTCCCAGGTTGGGTGCTCCTGGGATTCCGGTTGCAGTCGCTTTGCTGCATACTCAACGAGGTCGTGCAAGCGTTCGTATCCTCGTCGGCGCTCAAGGGACTCTGCAATCGCCGTGCTGACCCATCCTCGTTGGGCCAAATCGATAATGCTCGGAGCGTCAGCCTCGTTGAACCAAGTTGTGGCATCGAACTCGATGCAGCGGAGATTATCGGCGGTATGGCAAGTCGCGTGGATCATGGGAGTCCTCCGTTTCGCCGGCCAAATTTCACATCCCTGCCTCGCACGCCCTCAGGCTTTGACCAGATCCCCCAGCAAGTTCGCGGCCACAGTCAGCTTGGCGAGCGTCAGTCCGGTGGCGGCAATTTCCTCGACCGAGCGGCGGATGCGCGTCGCTTCGGGGTGAGCCGCGAGCCAGGTCTCGACGGCCTGCTGGCCGGACTGGCCGGTTGCCAGCATATGCGCTGCCAGTCTTCTTTCGGCGCAAGCGATCTGCTCAACGGCGCGATCGATGGCCATACGTTCGAAATAATCGTTTGCCAGCACGCTGCGCGCGGCGGCAATGATCCGGTCGAGCCGGAAATTCGCCTCGGCGGCAAAGAATGTCGCGGCGGCATCGCTGATGCTGCGGCTGGTGCGCTCCGCCACGGTCACGATATCCGGTGCCGAGACCAGGAAGTCGAGATCGGCGAGTTCGCAGGCGAGGCCGGCCGGGACGCCGGCATCAGTCAGGTCCTGCCGACGCTTGGCACGTGCGGGCTGCAAGTCCGTCGGCAGGGTGGTGTCGAGCCCGGCGACGATCTGGCGGATAGCTTGGCCGAAGCGCGCGACAACGGCCTCCAGCCCGTCCTTGAAATCGACATTGCGCACGTACCAGACCATGCGGGAGAGCAGGAGGTCCTGGATCGCCGCGTAGAGGCTGAGCTGCAACTGCCCGTCGATACGTGTGTCGAGCGCGTCGATCTCGTCATTGAGCCGCCTGAGCTCGTAGATCGCGTCCACCGCCACCTGCGCCATGACGATGGTCCAGATATCGGCGTCGGTCTCGTCGGTCAGGCGCACGACGCAGGCCGGGCCCCCGCGGTTGATCACGGCATTGACGAGACTGGTTGCGATGATCTCGCGTCGGAGACGATGGAGCTCGACCGCGCTCGGGAACTTGTCGGGAACCTCGCGCGGGAAGTAAAGGGTCAGTCTGCGGGCGAGATAAGGATCGTCCGGCACGCTGGTGAGGAGCAGGTCCTCGTAGAGCGTCAGCTTGGCGTAGGCGAGCAATACGGCAAGCTCCGGCCGTGTCAGGGCTTGGCCGCGCCGCGTGCGCTCGGTGAGCGCTGCGTCGTCCGGCAAGAACTCGACGGAGCGGCTCAGCAAACCGCGCTGCTCGAGCGACTGCATCAGGCGGGTGAGGAAGCCGGTCTCGGCCACGCCTTTGCGCTCGGCGAGCGAGAGCGCCAGCGTCTGCAGGTAGTTGTTGCGCAGCACCAGCGTGCCGACCTCGTCGGTCATCGTAGCTAGCAGGCTGTTGCGGTCGGCGGGGCTGAGGCGTCCCTCGCGTTCGGGGCGCGCCAGCGCGATCTTGATATTGACCTCGAGGTCGGACGTGTTCACACCGGCCGAGTTGTCGATGGCGTCGGTGTTGAGCTTGACGCCCTTCTGCGCCGCTTCGATGCGGCCGCGCTGGGTGACGCCGAGATTGGCGCCTTCGCCGATCACCCGGGCGCGAACATCGGCGCCCGCGATGCGGATCGGATCGTTGGCGCGGTCACCGGCCTGATCGTCGCTCTCTCCCGATGCGCGTATATAGGTGCCGATGCCGCCAAACCATAGAAGGTCGGCGCGCGCTTTCAGGATCGCGGTCATCACCTCGAACGGCGTAGCCTGCGGCTTGTCGAGATCGAGCAGGCTCCGCACTTCCGGTGCGAGCGGGACCGCCTTGAGCGTGCGCGAGAACACGCCGCCGCCTTGCGAGATCAGCGACTTGTTGTAGTCCTGCCAGCTTGATCGCGTCAGGTCGAACAGGCGCTTGCGTTCGGCGAAGCTGATCGTCGGATCGGGGGAGGGATCGATGAAGATGTCGCGGTGGTCGAAAGCCGCCACGAGCTTTGTCGCCGGCGAGAGCAGCATGCCATTGCCGAAGACATCGCCGGACATGTCGCCGACGCCGACCACGGTGAAAGGCATGGTCTGAATATCGGTGCCGAGCTCGCGGAAGTGGCGCTTGACCGCTTCCCAAGCGCCGCGCGCTGTGATCCCCATCTTCTTGTGGTCGTAGCCCTGGCTGCCGCCGGAGGCGAAGGCATCGCCGAGCCAATGGTTCTTTTCGGCCGAAATCGCATTGGCGATGTCGGAGAAGGTCGCGGTGCCTTTGTCGGCGGCGACGACCAGATAGGGGTCGTCGCCGTCATGCCGCACGGTCGAACCGGGCGGCACGATGATGTCGCCGTCGAGATTGTCGGTGAGTTCGAGCAGCGAGCGAACGAAGATGCGATAGGCTTCGGTGCCCTCCGCGAGCCAGGCGTCGCGATTGGAAGGCGGCGGCAGGCGCTTGGGCACGAAGCCGCCCTTGGCGCCGACCGGCACGATCACGGCGTTCTTGACCTGCTGGGCCTTGACCAGGCCGAGGATCTCGGTGCGGAAATCCTGCGGCCGATCGGACCAGCGCAAGCCACCGCGCGCAACCTTGCCGAAGCGCAGGTGAATGCCTTCGACACGAGGCGAATAGACGAAGATCTCGTAGAGAGGTCGCGGCGCCGGCAAATCGTCGATCCGCCGCGCGTCGAACTTGAAGGAGATTACCGGACGCGGATGCCCATCCTCGCCGATCTGCCACAGATTGGTGCGGATGGTCGACTGCACCAGATTGGTGAAACGGCGCAGGATGCGGTCTTCGTCGAGCGAGGCGACGGATTTGAGCTGCTCCTCGATCTCGGCAAGGAGAGTTGTCTCGCGCGCCGAACGCTCGCGATCGGTAAGGTCAAGGCGCGGATCGCAGCGGGACTGGAACAGCGCGACGAGGTTGGCTGTGATCCCGGCGTTCTTGCGCAAGGTCTCCCACATATAGTCCTGGGTGAAGGGGGCGCGGATCTGGTGCAAATAGCGCGACAGTGCCCGGATGGTCGAGACTTCCCGCCAGCCGAGGGGCGTGCGCAGTATCAGGGCGTTGTATCCGTCGGATTCGGCGCGATCAGCGACCACCGCCATGATCGAGGCTTCCAGGCGATGGCTGAAGTCCGGGCTGATCTCGATCGGCTCGCCGTCGCTGGTCTCGATCGTCATGTCGTGCAGCCAGACCGGCTCGGGCCTGTTACCGGGCACGATCTGATAAGTGCGTTCGTTGACCACGCGCAGGCCGTGGTTTTCGATCACCGGTACGCGATAGGATAGCGATAGCGGTGCGGCGTCGGAGAACACCTTCAGCCCGAAGCGCCTGGGATCGTCCTCGCCCTTGTCCCGGTGCACCGAAATCGTCACCGGGCGGGCTGGGGTCAGCCTTTCGATGGTCGCGATATCGGCGATGGCCTGCTCCGCTGTGAAAACCTCGGTATAACCGCCGCTAAAGGATTGGGCATAGCGGTTGGCGAGCATGCGCGCCCGCATGCCGTCGGTCGACGCGGTGAGCGCGGCTTTCAGCTTGTCGGCCCAGGTCGCGGCAATGGCGCTGATCCCGGCTTCGAGCGTGGCGCGCTCGACGACGGGCGTCTTGCCTTCATAGCGCCCGATGATGAAGTGGACGCGCGCAAGCGCGCCTTCAGGGAACGATACGTAGGAAGCCGACAGGGTCCCCTTGTAGACCTGCGACAGGAAGGCTCCGACGCGCGTGCGGACGTCGGTGTCGTATTTGTCGCGCGGAATGAAGGTGAGGATGGAGACGAAGCGATCGAACTTGTCTACGCGCGCTAGCGCCCGGACGCGTGGGCGCTCGTAGAGGATCAGGACCTCGATGACGAAATTGTAGAGCGAGTCGACGTCGATCTGGAACAGCTCGTCACGCGGATAATCTTCGAGGATATGCATGAGCGCCTTGCCCGAATGGCCGTTCGGGTCGAAGCCGGCGCGCTGCAGCACCCGCGAAACCTTGTGGCGCACATAAGGGATCTGCCGCACCGAGCGGGTATAGGCCCCTGATGTAAACAGGCCGACGACGCGCAATTCGCCCTCGAGCCGGCCGTCGGGTGCATAGAGCTTGATGCCGACATAATCCATCCGGATGCGGCGATGGACGAGGCTTGAGACATTGGCCTTGATGACGATCAGCAGCGTCGGCTCGTGCATGAACTCGCGAATTTCCGATGTCATCACCACCATTTCGTTGCCGCGTCGCAGGACCTTCGTATCCGGATCGCGGAGGATGCCGAGGCCTTCGCCGGTCGTGATGTCGTCCGACGCATCGCTGTCGGGCGAGAAGCGATATTCGCGCACGCCGAGGAAAGTGAAATTGTCCGCGCAGAGCCATTGCAGGAACTGGTTGGCTTCGGCGACCTCGTCGATCGGCAGCGGCGGCGGATTGGAAGAGAACGTCTTGATCGCTTCCTCGACGCGGTCACGCATGGCGCGCCAGTCGGTGACGCAGGCGCGGACGTTGTTCAACGCCCTGGCGAGTCCGTCGATCAGCTTCTGGCGATCGGCGTCGGCGTCCAGGCGGGTGATATGGAGGTGAATCAGGCTTTCGCGTGCGCCCCTTGCTCCCTCTGGCAGTGCTTCGCCGTAGAAGCGCAGCAGCTTGCCCTCAGCATCGCGCTCCACTGCGATGATCGGGTGGGCGACGAGTGTGACTTCGATACCCTGCTCGGCGAGCTCTGCCATCGTGGAGTCGTACAGGAAAGGCATGTTGTCGTTGAGAATCTCGAGCACGGAAATCTCGCGCCCGTTCGGCAACGTCGGATTGACCACGCGGATATCGGCGCAGCCCGACGTGCGCCGCTGTACATGCTCCCAGGCGTGCTCCGCCAGGAGGGCGAGCGAGGCGGCATCGTAATTGTCGAGATCCTCGATATTGCTGTAGCCGAACAGAGGCTCGGCAAAGGCCCGGGAGCTCTTTCCCGGCGGCACGCTGCCTGCTGCGTCGCGGATCAGGGTTGCGCGGGCCTTGTCGTCACGCCACGCCATCGCGTCCTCCATTTGCCGCGCCGTGTCCGCATTATTATCATTTTGCGGTCACACCGACGCAAAGTAGAGCACGTCGGGCCGCCGCTTTCGCGCCGGGCGATGGGTCCTTGTTAAACGCATGGCTCGGGCTCAGCTCAACGTCGGACCGAGCGGTGATCGCGAGAGGGGCCCTGGCCCTACTTCAGTGATGCGCCGCAACACTCCTGACGGTGTCGGTCAGCACATCACCGGACGCGGAATGGCTGGCGTCACCCAGACTGATGATGCCGACCATCCGCTTGCTCTTGTTGATCACCGGCAGCCTGCGGACCTGCAGCTTCTCCATATGATGCATCGCCTTCGCGAGGTCATCGTCCTCCCGGCAGCAATGGATGCCTTCGGTCATCACATCGCGCGCTGTCGCGCGGCCGGCATCGAAGTTGTGGCTTGCGAGCCCTTTGCAGACGATGTCGCGGTCGGTCACCATCCCGACCAGCTTGTCGTCCTCGCCAACCGGAATGCAGCCGATGTCGTGCGCCCGCATTAATTTGGCAAGTTCGGTGATAGGGGTGTCAGGGCTGACCCAGTCGACACCCTTGTGCATCACGTCTTTGACCTTCATGGCGAGTCTCCGTTCCTGGGTTTCAGGTGCGTTGATGCAATGCAGCAGCGCCCCCATTTTCTGAACTGTACAACCGATCGGGTGCGGTGTCGCAGGAGAAAGCATCACTCCTTGGCGATCCGGCAGACAAACGCCGACGCTGTCGCCGTCACCCTTCCCAACGATTTAACAGCGACGTCGCGAACCGCGTTCCCGCCCAGGATTGCAAAGGCATTGGGCGGTGCGCAAATTCCTCAGTCGTGCGCGCTAAAACGCCCGTGCGGTGCGTTGCTCGTCAGGCGCGCAAACTGCGCGTGACCCATATGAAGCAGCGTCTCATGATCGCCGGCTTCCATATAGATGTCCGGCTGTGCCTCGATGCTGTCGTCGACGATGATATCCAACCCGTAGCATTTGCCGACGGCAGGAACGGCACCGTGTGCACAGTCACTGAACAGCCGATTGATCTCGCTTGCATCGGCCATGTGGACATTGTCGCCGAGACTTGTCCTCAGGTCCGACAGGCGAAGGTGATGCGATGCGGGCAAGATGGCCAGCATGTATTCGCCGTTGCGCCGCAACACGATGCCTTTGGCGAGGCGGTCGCCCGAGATATGGCAGGTCTCAGCCGTTCGCGTGGACGTCATGCTGAGTTCGTGCGGGATCAGCTCGTATTGGATGTTTTCAGCGGCCAGGTATTTCTGGAGCGTGGGAGCAATGGCCATGACATCACCTCCGATGCAGGATGCAAACCATCCACCCCCGGCAGACTCTCGCCATAGGATGGGCGGCTGCCTATAGACCCAACACGGGTCTTCCATCCGCAATTATATACGGGTTCGCAATTTTATACAGGGTGGCGAACCAAGTTGCGCTATTTCACGATATGATGCGGTGCGGCGCGGCTTCGAGAGCGCCATGTTGCCTGACGACCGACTGGCAGCGCCGGCTGCTTCAGCCGACCTCGCCCCTTTGCGCTGCCGCGATGGCGGCGATGCAGGTTCTGGCAGCCCTGTCGTCGCCTCGAGGCGCTAATCCCGAATCGGGCGGGCGGGCGTCTCTCATTTCCGCTATAATGAAACCATGACGATCGGGATTACTGGACCCGGAGGCAAGATACCGAGGCAAAGTGCCATGGTCGGGTTGATTGTTGCGGCCGTCGTCATTGGGATTTGCCTCGTCCTGCTTGCGCTCGCGAGCGACCTCCTGGTCGGCTGGCTGTGGTTTGCCTCGATCGGTTATCTCCAGGTCTTTTGGACCACAATCGGCGCCGAAGCCGTCGTCTTTCTTGCAGTCTGGATCGGAACCACCGTCATCCTCTGGCTGAACGGATGGCTCGCGCTACGCTCTGCCCGACAGCGGCCGACGCAGTTCGTCGCCGCTCCGTCGTGGAGCGCCGCGGGCAACGCGCCGCCGGATCTGCTTGTGCTTGCGCGCGATCGATTGTCGTGGCCCTGGTTGATCACAGGCGTTGCGGCTTTGCTCGCTCTTCTTGTTGCGGCAGCCCAGGCCGGCAACTGGGGCGTCTTCCTGCGATTTGTCTATCAGGTGCCCTACGGCGCAGACGATCCGCTCTACAACAAGGACATCGGCTTCTACCTCTTCTCACTGCCCGCCTATATCCTCATCAAGAACTGGATGATCCTCGCGCTCGTTCTGAGCGGGCTTTTCGCCGCGGCGATCTACTGGGTGCACGGCGACATCGAATACGACGTTCACCGTCGATCAATATCGCCGACAGCGATCGCTCATGGTTCCGCTCTGCTTGGTTTTCTCTTCGCGGTAAAAGCCTGGTCCTGTGTTCTCGACCGCTATCTGCTGCTCTACGGCGACAATAGCGTCGTCGTCGGCGCAAGTTACACCGACGTGCATGTGGGGCTGCCGGCGTTGTGGCTAATGATCGGACTTTCGATCATCGCGGCGCTTACCGCCTGGGCGAACATCCGGGTTCGCACCTACCGGCTTCCGGCCGTGGCGATTGTGCTCGTCAGCGCCGGTACGTTCGTGCTGTCCGGCGTCGTCCCTGGGCTGTTCCGGCAGTTCTTCGTCAAACCAAGCGAGTTGGAGCTGGAGAAGCCCTACATTGAACACAACATCGCGCTCACCCGGCAGGCATACAATCTCGATCAGATCGCAGCCAGGCCGTTTACCGCCGAGCAGAAGCTTACCCCCGGGGCGCTCGAAGCCAACAAGGCGACAATTGAAAATATCAGGCTGTGGGACTGGCTGCCGCTGTCGGATACCTACGCGCAACTGCAGGAAATCCGCACCTACTACAAATTCCATGACCTCGACGTCGATCGTTACTGGCTCGATGGCTCCTACCAGAGCGTGATGCTCTCGGCCCGCGAACTGCGGTCCTCCCTGCTGCCGCCGAACGCCCAGACTTGGGTCAATCGCCACGTGCTGTTCACCCACGGCAATGGCGCGGTGATGAGTCCGGTCACACGCAAGAGCGCCGAAGGACTGCCGATCTTCTATCTGCGGAATATTCCTCCTGTCGCAGACGTCGGCCCCAGGATCGACGAGCCGCGCATCTACTTCGGCGAGCAGACCGACGACTACGTCGTCGTCAAGAGCAGCATCCCGGAGTTCGATTATCCGAAGGGGAAAGAGAACGCCTATGCGGCCTATGGCGGCACCGGTGGCATCTCGATCGGGGCAATGGCCACGCGAATGCTGTTTGCTTACTATTTCAACGATCCGAACCTGCTTCTCTCAGGCTACATTACGATCGACAGCCGGATCATGATCCGGCGCAATATCAAGGAGCGGGTGAGCACGATCGCGCCCTTCCTCAGGCTCGATCATGATCCTTATCTGGTCGTCAGCAGTGGGCGCATGTTCTGGATGCAGGACGCCTACACGACGAACGCCTATTTCCCGTATGCAGAGCCCGCACAGGGGCTCGATCTCAACTACATTCGCAATTCGGTGAAGGTTGTCATTGATGCTTATAATGGGACTGTCGACTTCTACCTTATTGATTCAGGCGACCCGATTGCAGCGACCTACCAGCGCATCTTTCCGAACTTGTTCAAGCCGTTCACGACGATGCCGCCGGACTTACGTAAGCACGTTCGCTATCCGGAAGACCTGTTCATGATTCAGGCCCGACTGTACCAAGCCTACCACATGGAGGCGGCCGACGTTTTTTACAACCGCGAGGATCTCTGGCAATTCCCGCGCCAGCCGGGCGGCGACGGCATCTCGACGATGACACCCTATTACATCATCATGCGCTTGCCCGGCGAACCGCAGGCCGAATTTTTCCTCATGCTTCCCATGGTACCGAGCCGCCGCGACAACATGATCGCGTGGCTCGCCGCGCGCTGCGACGCGCCCGACTATGGCAAATTGATTGTCTACGAATTCCCCAAGGAGAAGCTCGTCTACGGACCGTTCCAGATCGAGGCGCGGATCAATCAGAATACGGAGATCTCGCAACAGCTCACGCTGTGGAATCAGATGGGCTCGCGGGTGATCCGCGGTGCCAATTTGCTTGCGATTCCGATCGAGAACTCGATCCTTTACGTATCGCCGCTCTATCTGCGGGCACAGCAAGGACACCTGCCTGAGCTGAAACGCGTGATCGCAGCCTACGGTGAACATGTGGTGATGAAGGAGACGCTCGACGAGGCCTTGTCAGCGCTGTTCATCGAGCCTGGCGCGATGCGGCCGGTGTCTAGCTCGAAGGAGGAAATGCTTGTCACACGCCCGTCGGCAAGTCAGGCCCGGGAGGCGCTCGATCGCTACAATCAGGCCGTTGAACGATTGAAGTCCGGCGACTGGAAAGGCTTTGGCACGCGGTTCGACGCGATGCGCGAGCTTCTGGAGGACATGAGCCGGCACTCCACGGGCCATTAGCGCCGCGGCTCCTTTGGCGCCGGAAATGACGAACGCGACGCCGCGCTTGGGCTCTGCTCGAAATCATGGCGTGATTTCAATCGCATAAGAGTTCGCAGTTTTGTTCTGGGTGGCGCGCCATTTTCCCAAACACGTGCCCGTCTCATGTTTTCCGCATCACCGAAGTCGACCGCCTCCGCGACGCGTTCGACCGGTTCTGCAGTTGTCTCTATGTGGCCTCGCGCCAGATCGGCGCGGAGGCGTTCAACCATGCGCGCGGGTGTGGCGCCGGTCCGCGCCCGGAATGCGCGGCCGGCCGAACTGGCGGCGGCTCATGCCGGCCGCTTCCGCCAGATGCTCGAGTGTCAGTGCTTCGAATATGTGATCACAGGCATAGCCGAGGGCAGCGCAATACGGTCGTTCTCGGGTGCCAGATCGACCGAGGCTGCGAATTGTGATGTCCGCCATAGCGACGATGGTAGACGACGAGGTGCTGTGCAACGCACTTGGCGATGGCGAAACCATGGTCCTCCTCGATCAAGGCCAGCGCGAGATCGATTCCGGCCGTAGTGCCTGCCGAAGTTGATATGTTGGCGTCCCGACAGTAGATGCGATCCGCCTCGACCCGGATGGATGGATAGTCTCGCTGAAGGCGAGCCGCAAATCGCCAGTGCGTCGTCGCTCGACGTCCATCCAACAGCCCAGCTGCCGCGAGCGTGAATGCGCCCGTGCAGACGCGCGCCACGCGCCGTTAAAGCTGGATTAGCCGGGACGCTTCTCTCATCTTCGATTCGATAGCATCCCCTGAAGGATTTCCTCGATCGAATGTGGCGAGATGCCAAGCTCGGCAAATCCAGACATCTCCGGTGATGACACCGAGTCGATCCGCATCAGCTCCACTTGGTTACGCGTAAGGGGCAGGCCAGGGAGTATCTCGGAGGCCCAGGCCAGCGCGTGCCAAACGGCAAACGGGATTGGAATCAGGCGTGGCGAGAGGCCAGCCTGTTGCGCGATCGCTCTGAGCAGTTGCTCGTAGGAATAGCGGGTCGGGCCGCCGAACTCAAAGACCGTCGGGTGGGGCTCGGCTCGCTCGATGATTCGGACAACCGCCTCCGCAACATCTTCGACATGGGCCGGTTGCAATCTGGTGCGGCCGCGGCCGAACATTGGATAGATCGGAAGCCGACGAAGGAGCTTGAGGACGGTGCCGAGAAACGCGTCATCCGGTCCGAACATCACAGCTGGGCGGACGATAAACGCACCGGCGAATTCCGCGCGGACCGCCCGTTCACCTTCACCGCGCTTTCTGATGTAGAGGGATGGCGAGGCGGCGTCGGCCCCGATCCCCGAAACGTGAACAAGCCGCTCGACTCCCGCCCGGCGGGCCTGGGCTGCTACAATTTGGGCCGCCTCGACGTGAACAGAGTGAAATGTCTCCCCTCCGCGCTCGCGATAAAGGCTGACCGCGTTCACGGCGCCGTAGGCGCCGACCAACGCATTCGCGACGGATCGCTCGTCATGAACGTTGGCCGCTACGGATTGAAGTTGCACGTCCGGATGCCGTGACGCGATCCGGACGGGAAATTTATGACTGCACAGATGGCGAGCGATGCGGCTGCCGAGAAAGCCGGTTCCGCCGAACACAGTGATGGTGCGACCGTTCGTTGCTGCCTCCGGCTAGCGTTCGCGGCTCCACGGGAAGAGTGAGGCCGGGAAATCCGCCGCATAGCGGTGACCAATCGGCGGGCGCGGCTGTTCTTCCGGCGGGTTCGGGTCAGGCTCGATGACCTTCCGATAAAGATGCCAGGTGGCATGACCGAGCACCGGCAGAACGACGGCGAGACCGACGAAGAACGGTAGCGAACCGATCGCCAGCAGTGCCGCAACAACCAGACCCCATACCGCCATCTCAATTGGATTTTCCCTCACGGCCCGCAGCGACGTCCGGATTGCGTCGATCGCAGTCGCATGCCGGTCGAGCATCAGCGGAAACGACACGACACTGACGCACAGGGCCACGACGGCGAACAGGAAGCCGACGCCACAGCCGACGATGATAAGCGACCATCCTTCCGGCGTCGTCAAAACACGCGTTGCGAAGTCAGGGATGCTTGCAGCCGGGGCGTGGCCAAAGGTTGCAACGTAGATCGCGTTAGCGGCGCCGATCCACACCCCGAACAGAACCAGCAGGAGGATGCCGAGTTCGAGCATGGCGCCGAAAGACGGTGCGCGCAGCACCTGCATGGCATCCCAAGCCGCTGCTTCCTCTCCGCGCTCGCGGCGGCGGCTGAGCTCGTACAGGCCGAGCGCGGCAAAGGGACCGATCAGCGTAAAGCCCGCAGCCAGCGGAAACAGCAGCGGCAGCACCGAATAGCCGATGACAAGTCTAAATAGGACAATTCCGAGGACGGGATAAATCACGCAGAGGACGATGGCGTGAGATGGGATGGCGTTGAAGTCTTCCCAGCCCAGTCGCAACGCGTTGCCCAAATCGGAAAGGCTGATCTTGCGTACGACAAACGGGGTGGAGACGCCAAACACTTGCAGTCTGGGTCTTGCGAATACGGTGGTCATGGCGCCGGTCTCCTTGCTTCTGATCGCAGGGGAAATGGCGCGCCTTCAAGTCGCGCACATTCGCCTCATGCGCGAAAATCGCGATTGAGCCCGGCAAACCAGATTCAACGAGAAGGAGCTTTGCCGGACGACACCCGTCGCGACCGGTGCACCCAGCTTAGCGCGATGGGTGGAAGAAACAAGACAGCGCTTGCGGCTGGGTGAATTGTGCATCTGCACAGTTCGTTTTGTTGCGTTGCGTCACCAAGCGATCGCTGCCGGCCTCCACCGCCGGCTTGAAATGATGCCGGAGACCTCGCGGTGCGACACACTCCACTATTGACGCCCGGCTCGACGCGTACCATGTTGAATCCAACGCCCCCAGCTCCGTTGAGACTTGTGCGGTCGTAACGTGCACTCGGCGTCGCGACCGGTTGAATGGGCGAGGCAAGAGGCATGACGGCGGCGGATGTGATTCCGCCATCGCAGCAGACGTGAGCTCCGCCCTCTGGTTCGTATCCGCAGCCTTTAGCGGCAAGGATGGATGAGGGATGGCTGTAGCAATCATTCTGCTGTTGGTCGCAATCGCCTCGGTGCTGTTTCACATTTTCAGCCCGTGGTGGTGGACGCCGCTCGCCTCAAACTGGCGCTACATCGACGACACGATCACCCTGACATTCTGGATAACCGGGGCGGTTTTCTTCGCGGTCGTCGCGTTCATGGCCTATTGCGTCTTCCGCTTTCGACACACGGAGGGAAGGCGCGCAGCCTACAATCCCGAAAACAAGAAGCTCGAATGGTGGCTCAGCGTCGGTACTGCAATCGGCGTCGCAGCCATGCTGGCACCCGGCCTGGTCGTCTGGCACCAGTTCGTCACAGTGCCGGCCAATGCGACCGAGGTCGAGGTCATGGGACAGCAATGGCAATGGAGCTATCGGCTTCCCGGAAAGGACGGCCGGCTCGGGACTTCCGATGCCCGCTATGTCAGTGCCGAAAATCCCATGGGGTTGAATCCCGACGATCCCGCCGGCCAAGACGATGTCGTCATTCAAAATGACGACTTGCACCTGCCGCTCGGGAAACCGGTGAAGGTGTTGCTCCGCTCGATTGACGTCCTGCATGATTTCTATGTGCCCGAGTTTCGGGCGAAGATGGATATGATACCGGGCTCGGTCACATATTACTGGTTCACGCCCACGCGCACCGGAACATTCGAGGTTCTCTGCGCGGAACTCTGCGGTGCCGCGCACGCGCAGATGCGGAGCAAGGTCGTCGTAGAGGAAGAGAAAGACTATCACGCGTGGCTGGACAAGCAGCGGACGTTCGCCGAGCTTTCCGGGCAGCGGGATGTCGCGAAAGCGGCTTACACGAGAGAGAGCGAATGAAAACATCGGCGAGGAGCGCCGCATAGCAGAGGGCGAACTCTTCGTTGAAGAGAGAGACCAAGGAGGGGATTCCGATGGTCGATGTCCCGTTTGACACAGTCGCAGGCGTCCCGCCCGCCGAAGTGGGCGAGGTCGAGCTCTATCATCCGAGAAGCTGGTGGACGAGATACGTCTTTTCGCAGGACGCCAAGGTCATCGCCATCCAGTACTCGATCACGGCGATGTCCATTGGGATGGTTGCGCTGGTGCTGTCATGGCTGATGCGGCTGCAACTCGGATTCCCCGGCACGTTTTCGTTCATCGATCCGAACCAATATCTCCAGTTTATCACCATGCACGGCATGATCATGGTGATCTATCTTCTCACCGCGCTGTTCCTTGGTGGCTTCGGCAACTACCTTATCCCGCTGATGGTCGGCGCCCGGGACATGGTGTTTCCCTATGTGAACATGCTGAGCTACTGGGTCTACCTGCTCGCGGTCGTGGTGCTGGCCTCGACCTTTTTCGTACCCGGCGGGCCCACCGGCGCCGGCTGGACGCTGTACCCGCCGCAGGCGATTCTCTCCGGTACTCCCGGGCAGGATTGGGGCATCGTTCTCATGCTGGCCTCCCTGATCCTGTTCATCATCGGCTTCACCATGGGCGGGCTGAATTACGTAGTGACAGTGCTGCAGGCGCGCACGCGCGGCATGACGTTGATGCGTTTACCCTTGACGGTGTGGGGCATCTTCACGGCCACCGTCATGGCGCTGCTGGCCTTCCCGGCGCTGTTCGTCGCTTCGGTGATGTTGCTGCTCGACCGCCTGCTGGGAACCAGCTTCTTCATGCCGACGCTAGTCGAGATGGGCACGCTGACGAAATACGGGGGTGGCAGCCCGATCCTGTTCCAGCATCTGTTCTGGTTCTTCGGTCATCCCGAGGTCTACATCGTCGCCTTGCCGGCCTTCGGCATCATTTCCGATCTGATCAGCGTCCATGCCCGGAAGAACATCTTCGGCTATCGCATGATGGTCTGGGCGATCGTCGCGATTGGCGCCCTCAGCTTCGTCGTGTGGGCGCACCACATGTATGTGAGCGGCATGCACCCGTATTTCGGGTTCTTCTTCGCCACCACGACGCTCATCATCGCCATCCCGACTGCGATCAAGGTTTACAATTGGGTGCTGACCCTTTGGCGCGGCGACATTCATCTCACCATCCCGATGCTGTTCGCGCTGGCGTTCATCGTCACCTTCGTAAACGGCGGCCTGACTGGCCTGTTTCTCGGCAACGTGGTCGTAGACGTTCCGTTGTCCGACACGATGTTCGTTGTCGCTCATTTTCACATGGTGATGGGTATTGCGCCGATCATGGCGGTGTTCGGCGGAATCTATCATTGGTACCCGAAAGTCACCGGACGAATGCTCAATGAGGCGCTTGGACGATTCCACTTCTGGGTCTCGTTCCTCGGCGCCTATGCGATTTTCTTCCCCATGCACTATCTGGGCCTGTTGGGTATGCCCCGCCGCTATCACGACATCGGCGAAACGGCATTCGTTCCGGCATCCGCCCATGACCTCAATGCGTTCATGAGCGTCGCGGCCCTGATCGTCGGCTTCGCCCAGCTCGTGTTCCTGTTCAATCTGATCTGGAGCCTGTTCAAAGGAAAAGAGGCCGGCGGCAATCCCTGGGGCGCCGCGTCGCTGGAATGGCAAACGCCAGAGACCCCGCCGGGGCATGGCAACTGGGGCAAGGAGCTCCCGATCGTCCATCGCTGGGCCTACGATTACAGCGTCCCCGGCGCCGCCATGGATTTCGTGCCGCAAAATGAACCGCCGGCAGGATTGTCGGCGCAAGGGCCCCACGCATGAGCGCCATCATCCTGTTCATGGCTGGAATAGCCGCAATTGCGGGATGGTGGCTCTCGCAACAGCGGCTGGCAGCCAAGCCATGGCTGGAGGAAGGCGTGATGGTCGATCTTCGCGAGGAGAGTACCTCGTCCCTGCCGGCGGCGAAGCTCGGATTGGGCGTATTTCTCGCGGTCGTCGGCTCGCTATTCGCACTCTTCATCAGCACCTACTCGATGCGCATGAACATGGTGGACTGGCGGACGCTGCCAGTGCCAGCGCTGTTGTGGTTCAACACCGGCGTCCTAGTCTTGAGCAGTGTGGCACTGCAATGGGCGTATATGGCCGCGCGTCGCGACGACATCGACGGCATAAGCATCGGCCTGTGCGCGGGTGGAGCGTCCGCCATTACATTCCTTGTCGGGCAACTGCTGGCGTGGCGCCAGCTGAGTGGCGCCGGGTACTTCCTGGCGTCCAATCCAGCCAATTCGTTCTTCTACCTGATCACCGCTGTGCACGGGCTGCATCTGATGGGCGGTCTGGTGGCGCTCGGTAGAACGACTGCCAAGGTATTGCGTGGCGCCGAGGCGAGCCAAATTCGTCTGAGCGTGGAACTCTGCACTATCTACTGGCACTTCCTGCTGTTGGTCTGGCTGGTCCTGGCCGGCCTGCTGACGGGCTGGACAGACAATTTCGTCGACATCTGTCGCCAGTTGCTGAGCTAGGGAGGCAAGGACCAGATGGCAGAAACGGCGCTGATAAACAACGTAGAACCGCCGGCGCGGCCTGCAGGTTGGCGAGGCATCGCCGCCGATTGGTCCTCGGATCAGCGCGCCTTCAAGAACGTTTCCTGGGGGAAGGCCATGATGTGGATCTTCCTCCTCAGCGACACCTTCATCTTCAGTTGTTTCCTGTTGTCGTACATGACGGCGCGAATGTCCACGACCGTGCCGTGGCCCAATCCCAGCGAGGTCTTCGCCCTCACGATCGGGGAAAAGAAAATCCCGCTCATCCTGATTGCGATCATGACCTTCATCCTGATCAGCAGCAGCGGGACGATGGCGATGGCCGTCAACTTCGGTTATCGCCGCGACCGCGTGAAGACGGCGGCCTTGATGTTGGCCACAGCAGCATTCGGCGCAACGTTCGTCGGAATGCAAGCCTTTGAATGGACCAAGCTGATCGTGGAAGGCGTCCGGCCCTGGGGCAATCCCTGGGGTGCGGCGCAGTTTGGTTCGAGCTTCTTCATGATCACCGGCTTCCACGGCACCCATGTGACGATCGGCGTGATTTTCCTGATCGCCATTGCGCGAAAGGTTTTACGGGGAGACTTCGATGTCGAGAGGCGCGGTTTCTTTACGAGCAGAAAAGGGCATTACGAGATCGTCGAGATCACCGGCCTCTACTGGCACTTCGTCGATCTCGTGTGGGTGTTCATCTTTGCACTTTTTTATCTCTGGTGAGGTCGCAGCATGACAAACGTCGCGGTACATCTGGAAGCAAAGCAACACGCGCTGCAAGCTCACATGCATGACGCATCTGCATCAGGAGCCACGCACACAAAGGGCCAGCAGCATCCGATCAAGCTTTACCTCGTGGTCTGGGGATGGTTGTTCGTTCTCAGCACCTGCTCCTATCTCGTCGACTATTTTGGCCTCCACGGCCATCTCCGATGGTCGCTGATCCTGCTGTTCATGGTGTTGAAGGCTGGCCTGATCGTTGCGGTCTTCATGCACATGGCCTGGGAGCGGCTGGCTTTGGCCTACGCGATCCTGCTGCCGCCGGTGCTGGTGCTGGTCTTCGTGACGATCATGGTGCTCGAATCCGACTACACGCATCTGCTCCGGGTCTTGTTTTTCGCTTCAACGGCATAGCTAGCATTGCTTTCGTGCCAGAAGGAGGACGGCAATGACCACCTATGTCATGCTTGCAAATTGGACCGAGCAAGGCATCCAGAAGGCGAAGGACTCGCCACGCCGTCTGGACGCTGCGAAGAAGGCTCTCAAGGATATGAGCGGCGAGATCAAATCCTTCTTCCTGACCATGGGTGACTATGACATGGTCGTGATCCTGGAAGCCCCGGACGACGCGGTCGCGGCGCGTTTCAGCCTGCAGCTGGGGATGCAGGGAAACGTTCGGACGCGCACGTTGAAGGCGTTTCCCGAAGCCGCCTATCGGGAAATCATCAACTCGCTCGGCTAGTCGGCTCGGGGACTATCCCGGCCGGATGAAGTTCGCAAGGACGCGTAACGCGGGCGATGTCGTCCTGGACGCAGAGGACGCGCTCGCGGCCACGGTGCGGCGCTCACTATTTCTGCCAGTTAGCGATATCGGCTGCCTGCTCGGTGCCTCCTTCGCGACCGTCGGCTCCAATGGACGCCAGGTCGTAGGCTAGCCCATGCGTCCCCGGAGATGCATACTCATATGGCTTGCCTCAAGGATCGTTCGGAACCACGCTGCCTTTCAAGTAAGGCCCGTTCCAGCGTTCGACGTTGTTTGGCTTCTGCACGAGCACGGCCAATCCAACACCCGTCGCCGGATATGAGCCATTGTCGAGATAGTACAGGTCGAGCGCTTGCGCAAAGCTCTCGATCTGAATCCTGGCCGCTTTGGTTTTCGATTCCGACAGATGGTTGAGCACACGCGGGCCCACCAGACCGACGACGAGACCTATGATGGTAATCACGACGAGCATTTCGACGAGCGTGAAGCTGTCCTGCTCCAACAAAACACGCTGGGGAGCGGTTCGACCGATTAAAACTACGCTGATGCTGGCGCATTGCTCAACCTGGACTTGCTCTTCCTCTCGTATCGTCAAAACATCAAACGACCAAGATGGCGGGCTATCAGGGCGCGAGGTCGGGGAGTTAAGCTGCCCTCCGGTAAGAGAACAGCGCCTCCACAGTAGTGGGTCATCTCAAGCCTTGGCGTCCTTGATCTCATCGTGGTGAGACAGGCTCGAGACGTGGTTCGGAAACCGTGGGCACAACGAGAAGGATACGTATTGGACCGGTCCTTCGATCGACGGCCAGGTATCGCAAATCCCCGATCAAACTCTTGAAGGTGCGGACGGCTAAAGCGGGGCTGATGCAATCGTTCCTCACGGCGAACAGATGAGCCGCCGCAAGCACTGCCTTATTTTTGGCAAGCATCGCATTTCGGGGAACGACGACGCTCGCCATTGATCCCGGGCGCCATCGATTTCGATGGCCAGTGCCTTCAAATGCCTGCATCTCCGGCGCTACGGCTTCCGCTTCTGGCGCCTCAGACGTGGAAGAGCGGAAGGTGATCGGCATCAAGCGAACGCCACGATGGACCTTCAGAGACCGTGCTTGACCGCGCCGACCCTGAGCCAGGAGGAGTGCCGGTTTTGCGTTGCGGGAAGATCCGGGCTTCATGCCTTCGTCTCAGATGTGCCTACGCTTACGTTCTTGACGTGCTATGCTAATTATAACAGCCAATAGGTGTGCCATGTCCGGTATTGCAGAATGGCTATCATCGATCGGTTTGGGAGAGTACGCTCAGCGCTTTGGCGAGAACGCCATTGACCTATCAGTTGTTGGGGATCTCACCGAGCAGGACCTGAAGGACCTCGGTGTCCTGCTCGGCCATCGCCGCAAGATGTTGCGTGCTATCACGGAGCTCAAGGGCGACATTGCGCGCACGCCTCAAGCGGGCGGCAAGGCGGCGCGGGACGGAGCCGAGCGGCGTCAACTCACGGTTATGTTTTGTGATCTGGTCGGCTCGTCGGCGCTCTCGGCCCGTCTTGATCCCGAAGATTTGCGAGGGGTTGTTGGCGCCTACCACAGCTGCATTGCGGAGGTGATCGCTCGGAATGAGGGTATCATCGCGCGATACATGGGCGACGGAGTGCTCGCCTATTTCGGTTATCCACATGCCCACGAGGATGATGCCGAGCAAGCGGCGCGCGCCGGGCTGGCGCTGGTCGATGCCGTGGCCAACCTCCAGACATTCCCGTCCACGCAACTTCGAGTCCGCGTCGGGATTGCTACCGGGATGGTGGTCGTAGGCGATTTGACGGGAGAAGGTGCGGCGAAAGAGCAGGCGGTTATTGGCGAAACACCAAATTTAGCTGCGCGCTTGCAGACGCTCGCCGATTCGGGCGCCGTCCTGATCTGCGAGAGTACTCACCGGCTAACCGAAGGACATTTTGAATTCCGGAATCTTGGCCCGGTCATCCTGAAAGGTTGGGCGGAGCCAACACAAGCATGGCAGGTGCTGGGCACTACCGGCATCGACAGCCGCTTCGAGGCCCAGCACAAAACTCAGTTGACGCAGCCAATTGGACGCGAGGAGGAGATCGAGTTGCTGTTGCGTCGCTGGCAGCGCGCCATGAGCGGCGAGGGTTGCGCAGTAATGCTTACCGGAGAGGCGGGCATCGGTAAATCGCATATCGCCTTGGCGCTCGACGAGCGGCTGCAAGGAGAGGAGCACATCACGGTGCGCCAATTCTGCTCGGCGCATCATACTAATAGTGCGTTGTACCCGTTTATCCGGCAACTCGAACGAGCCGCCCGGTTCGAGCGGAGTGATTCGCCGACGGCTAAATTCGCCAAGCTTGAGGTCCTGCTCGGTCGATCCGGAGCTGACGCAGATCGCGTAGTGCCTCTGGCCAATCTTTTGTCCTTGCCACTCGGTGAGCGTTACCGACTGCAGGAGCTGAGCCCGCAAAAGCGCAAAGAAATGACATTAGGGGCGCTATTGGCTCAGCTGAAAAGCCTGGCAGCACTGCAACCAGTGTTCGTCATTGTTGAGGACGTCCATTGGGCGGATCCGACTTCTCTCGAGCTCCTGACGATGACCTTGGAACAAGTACCGCGGCTTCGGGTGCTGCTGCTCATCACCGCGAGACCGGAATTCACGCCGCCTTGGCCTGGTCATGCGCATGTTACGACGCTCTCTTTGACGCGACTTAACCGTCGCAACGGAGCGGCGTTGATCGAGCGGGTCACCGCCGGCAAGGCGCTCCCGAAGGAGGTTTTGGATCAGATACTCGCCCGCACTGATGGCGTGCCTCTGTTCGTAGAGGAGCTGACCAAGACCGTGCTCGAAACCGGGTTCTTGCAAGAGCAGGACGATCATTACACCCTAAGCCGCCCTCTGCCAGCGATGGCGATTCCGACCACGTTACAGGCATCGCTAATGGCCAGACTCGATCGATTGGCCCCGGTAAGGGAGGTAGCTCAGGTCGGCGCCGTGGTGGGTCGCGAGTTTTCGTACGAACTGCTGAGCACGGTGGCCGGGTTGCCAAGAGAGAGACTGGAGGAGGCTCTTGCCCAGTTGGTCCGATCGGAGTTGATCTTCCGCCGCGGCGAGTTACCGCAGGCGGTGTATACCTTCAAGCATGCACTTGTGCGGGACGCTGCCTATTCAGGGCTCCTGAAGAGCCGACGCGCAGCGCTGCATGCCACGATCGCGCAGGCCTTCGAGCAACGGTTCCCGGAAATTGTGGATGCTCAGCCCGAAACGCTCGCGCACCATCTCACTGAGGCCGGACTGTTCGAAAAAGCGGAGGCATACTGGTTGCAAGCCGGCAAGAAGGCAGCCACGCGCTCCGCCAATCTTGAGGCCATTGCGCACTTGCAACGAGGGATCGAGGCCACGAGCCATCGGCCCGATGACGCACGAAACGACAGGCTTGAACTTGACCTCCAGTTCGCTTTAGGCCCCTGCCTGATCGCTACCCAAGGGCCGGCCTCCAACAAGGCGATGGCTACCTTTACCCGCGCGCGAGAGCTGTGCGAGCGCCTGCGAGATCCTCCCGAGCAACTTCAGGTCATGTTCTGGCTAACCACTGCGAGCGTCATTCGCGGTGAGCTGCCGCTGGCCCAGGAAACGATCGCCGCTTTGCTTCATCTCTCCCAAACGCGCGGCGACCGGCCAGCCTTGCTCAATGCGATGCGCGGGCAGGCGATGATCCGCCTGTTCATGGGACAGATCACCGGAGCCCAGGAAGCGATCGAACGGGCTTTCGAAGCCTTCGAGGCGAGCAGCGAGGAGGATAGACTGGCAGCGCGTGTGGCCGGCCAGGATGCCGGCGTGGCCGACCTTGCGCTGATGTCGTGGCCACTGTGGCTACTTGGCCGCGACGATACGGCCATTATGCGAATGGACGCTGCAATTCAGCGCGCGGATGCCATTGGCCATCCGCATTCGCAGGCATACGCTTTTTATTATGCCTGCATTCTCCAAGCTCTCCGCGGCGAATTCCTGATAGCGCAAAGTTATGCCGAGCGCTGTATCGCCTTATCAGAGGAGCATGGATTCCGGCAGTGGCGTTTGGCCCGCGCCGTTCGCGGCATATGCATGGCATCGCTCGATCCCTCACCCAACGCGCTCGGAGAAATCCGTCCTGCGTTGGACGAGTATCGTCACGCAGGTTATCAGTTGGCCATTACCGCGCTCTTGGTACTTTTGTGTCAGCGCCTGTTGATTGATCGAGACTACGAGCCCGCGCTGGAGTTGATCGAGTCGGGCCTCGCTATAAGTACCCGCAACAGCGAACGAATTTTGGAAGCCGAGTTGTACCGACTCAAAGCACGGGTGCTAATAGGCCGCGGCGGACCAGATGTCGAGGCTGTGGCACAGTCACTGATCGAACAGGCATTGGCCATGGCAAGGGGGCAACGCGCCAAGGCCCTTGAGCTTCGGGCCGCGACAGACCTTGCCGCGCTATGCATCGATCAGCAACAACGCGAGCAGGCGCTCGATTTACTTGCGCCGATCTATGACTCCTTCACCGAGGGCTTCGACACGAGAGATATGAAGCAGGCGAAGGCGCTGCTCGACAAGCTGCGGTGACTATCGCAAAACGCCGGTTCGTTGCGTCAGGCCCGGATGATTGGCCTCAAATCATTATTCGAGGTCGAGGATTTCCGTTCGGAAGACTTCCGCCCTTCCAATGATGCTCGAGCCTTTATGCAGCGGCTCGCTTCAGCTCCTTGTGATATTCGCACACGCTTTGCCAAGCTGACCCCTCTGGCTTCTCGTTGATGAAATGCGGCCCGTTGTGCGCAGGGCGCGCCTCATGCTTTCCGAATGCCTCGAGCGCCTGCTCCGCAGCGGCCTTTCCCAGCTTGCGTCCATTATCGAGATTGCTGTGATTCCATTTGAAATTGATGTGACCCGGAACGTGAATCTCTATGATCTTGAGTTTCTTGTCCCTTGCCTCCTCCTGTTTCGATTTTTTGTCACACCGGATGTGGTATTTGAAAAGCTTGACGTCATCTTCGCCAACCGTCGAGGCGAACAATTGGCAAAGATTTGCCAGCGCGTCATGAAGATTCTCCGGCTTGCGGATTTGCTTTGAATCGACAATCCGGCTCACCCATATCTCTTCCAGCTCCGGGTGCTCCTCCAGCAAACTTTCGAAGTTGACGGTATCGACAAGCGCCCCTTCGCAGTAGGTCACTCCGCCAATCTCTACGGTACCTTCGACGAAGGGAAGAGCTGAACACGCACACAAGGTGCTTGCGTCGATAGGGCCCTCAAACATAAACTTTCCGCTCGCCCTTTTCATGGGACGATTGGAAAATAATGCGAGCTTCTGCTGATCAAGGTTCCAGGCGTTATGGAAGATTACTGGTTTTCCAGGCTTTTTCAGCTGTTCGAAATCTATCCCCTTCATGAACTCGCTATCTGGATAGTTGATCCTTGACAGGCCGTTGACTTTGGAAAGGTACATTAAGGACGTCAAATAACGGATGAAGGGATTGGTTGCCATCGCTTGATTGAGAATCCATCTATTGAAATCCCCTTCATCCAATCTTGTGAACTTCTTTTTTCTGTCTCTGTCAGGCAGCTGATTGAACAAAATCTCCATCGAGTCCTGGAAGACGTCCATCATCCGGTATGGATCCCATAGGAAGTCCTTATAGTTGTCGGAATCGCTGACGAAGTTGGTCAGCGCCTTTATGTTGCTGCGCCAATCCGGACCGAAGACTGTGTTTATGGGAAAACGCTTATAGCTTTCGTCGTCCCGAAAGACGCCATTCCTGAAGAATTGGTGAGTCTTTTCGACTTTGTCTTCATGATCGTCCCATTGGTTGTAGACGATCCCGACCCATGCGCCGATGCAGGACAGTGCCCAGACATCGAACGTTATGTTGTGTGCGGTGAGAGCTTCCAGAACCCCGATGTGCAGCCCTGCCGCCGGTCCACCACCCCCGAGCGTTATTGCTCTCTTCGCCATGGCATCCTCCGTTGACTCTTGTGTGGTTATGCTCCGATCGAATTTCACTGCCGCGGAAGACTAGTAGTTTTCATGCCTATTGAAAAGCGTTCGGACCGTCCGTTGGCCGGACTTTGGCAGAACGATGCGCGGGAGCCGTGGTGGTTGATCCGAGACCCCGAGCGACGCGAGTTAGACGTCGCGGCAGGGGATCGCTAAGCTCTCGCAGATAGAAGCGAACGCTTTCGTTGTGTCGGTGTCCTCGAAACAGAACCGGGTCCCGGAGTCCGCACGTTCTACCCACCAGTCGATCTTCCTTCCTTTTGATATCCGGGCCGCCTCTGAGCGGAGCTGATCCAACTGTCGTCCATAGGCCCGAACTATTACGCAATCTGGCTTAGTCATTAATCAATGTTCTTTCCGCAAAAAAAACGCATAAGCGCTGATCGCGCCACCTTATGAAGATGCGCTCCGATCAAGAGCCTAGCGTCGAGACTGTTCATCTACCTCGCGCGCGGCCAAGGTAAGCTCTATTTCGGTGAGCTGTTCCAACAAACGATGCACGATGTCGACGCAGTCTGATGACGGTATGGATCTCACGCCTCGTGCGTTAAGCTCCGCTTCGAGGAGCTTCGCCAGTACAAATTTGACACCCATTGGATTCCTAAAATGCGGGCCGGGATGAAAACCCAATACTGCACCATTTGGGAAAAAGTTGCAATTGGAGGTAGATCACAGAGCCGCAATTCAATACCCTCGGGCGGAGATACAAGCCTGCGAAGGCACATCGCATCTAGGGGGATTCGTAGATCCGGCCTGAGCGAGAGGCCCTGCGGTTCACGCCATCGGCGCGGTTATCCGCTAGTGGATCGAGACCGGTGCGGAGCGACTGGCCTCCTCACGTCATTGGTTCGCCGACAGGCTACCAATCGTCAGTGCGTCCCTTCGCTCTATGTCTCTGAGGAGCGGAGAAAGTCGCTTGCATGGTCATATTGTGCGCTGCCATCTACGATCTGCTGGGCGCGCGGGCCAAGTAGGGCGCCAACGATTTCGGGACCGAGCAGTTCAAGCGCGGTCTGCCCATAGCTGAAGCAAATTCGCGGGAATGTCTTTCATAGATTCCAAACAGGTTCAGTAAGCGATGTTCGCCATCGTGGTTGTGGTCCTGATGCGCCTTCGCTGCATAAAAAGCAAACAAGCCACGAAAAGCTTCACGGGAAACGATAGGTTTGCCATCGCAATGTCCCCCAATAAAAAGCGAGCCATCTAATTCACGAAATTTGGAGTTCTCGTGGAATAAAAGCTACTGGTATTTAGTCGCTCGGCTTTGAAGAATCGGTCAGCAAAGCTGTCTTGACTAATGCAGCCGCCGTGACAGCCAGGCGCCATCGCCGGGGCTACGGTTCTTCACCTTTCAATGTCTGTTCCTATAATGCTTTAATGTCTCTGCCGTACCGCCGCACCGCCAGTGACAACCTGGTAAGGAGGGCTGTCAAAGAGCCCTGAGGGACCCGACAGAGCTGAGGCTGAGGACTACCTGGACCGTTCTGTGGTCTGCAAACACGCTCAGTCTCCCTTCTAAATAGGTATGAGCGTCGCCCTGCGTGCGCCTGCAAGCATCCGGAGTTTATTCCGATCTACTGCTTGAGTGAGCACAGGTGGTCACGAGCAGCATGGTCCGGGTGCATTGCCAATCGGTTCCCAACATCGGTTCATAGACTCCACGAGGAGTACCGATCGCCATAGTAGTACCAGCCGCCATCAAAACAACGGCGGTCAGCGCGAGCATTCGATAGGTTGCCAATTTCCACTTCATTGCGCTTCCCTCCAGTGGAAGCGTACACGCTACGCTCGGTGATACTTGCCGCTTGTGAACTACTTCACACAATGCGCATCACAGCCGTGTGCAGGAGGCGCGCCAGCGTGAACTGAAGGGCCTCCGATCGTGCCGGCAATCAGATCAGTTCATCGGCTGCCCCTTTGCACAACAATCACAGTTCGCCGAAGACCTCACTGACCTTCATCTTGATCGGCAAAAGTGGGTCTCCTCAGAAAGCGGAGCGGCGGACGCCATCGCCGGCGCTGCGGTACGGGGACATGGTGGTTATCGCGACGGGCAAGCCGCGGCGCTGCCGCCGGTTCCCTCATCGATGAGGTTGCGTCAGGTGAGATCTGGCAAGCGCCGTCCTGAACGCTATGGATCGGCTACCGAGCTGGCTTCCAGCCGAGAGCTTCGCGACCGCAAATCGCGTAGTTATCTGAGCCGCTAACGGCCAGGCCGAGTGCCTACTGCCATTTTGCGATCGGCCCAGCTCTTAACATCGCCGACGGTCGTCGCCTTGAGGAACGCGTTCGCCTTGACCAGCTTTTCGCGTGTGGTTCGACCCGTTATGTCAGCGGCGGCCATAACTGAAGCAGCATCGGCAGTTTCTGCGCCGGAAAATAGCGCCACGGCTCCCGCCGGTCCCGCGAAATGGGCGAGGTAGAGAGAACCGGGCGTGGCCGGCAGACCGCGCTTGGTCAGCATCGCGGCATGTTGCTCGACCAGCCGTGCGGCAACCTCGCGCGTAAGCTCAGCATCTCCGCGCAAGTCCAAGACTTCCTTGTCGCTGCGGCCCTTGATCAGATCGCGTCGGTGCCTTCGAACGGCTTCGAGCCACGTATCATCGAGAAACTGGGCGGCGCCGGCGGCGCTCGACCGCTTGTTCCTTGCATTCGGGTCACCGTTGGACTCGGCTATGATAATGCGCTCGACCAATGCCTTCGCAGCCGCTCTGTCGATCGATTTCCCCTTCAATTGAGCATCGCGAAACAGGACGAAACTTGCGACGAAAGCCAGGCCGATTGCCAGTCCAACAACGAGCGTGATGAATTCCGCGGACAACCACTTCCGCGCGGCGACAACGGATCCACGCTCGTCGGGGCGAGGCGGTCGGATTTCCTCGTCGCGGCGTATTTGCTCTGACACATGCGGCGGGAGCCGCGGGTTGCCATCAGCTGTCGTCCCAACGTAGAGGAATCCGTGCTCTAGGTCTGGCATCGCGTCTGCAGGTTTAATGCTTTCAAAACGCCATCGAAGGCACCTGACAGGCACGGCTTTGCCTCCGCGATTGGTTTGGCGCGACTGGCGCCTGCGCTTGCCTTGGAAATTCCGTGGCGGGGCCGAGGCCTGGGCAGCATGATCGCGGATTTTCCGCTTGCGTTGCCTTTCTGCTCGATGATCTTCGAATGTGCTGGTGCAACGATCGCAATGTGGTCCGGCGGATCCTTTAGTTCGCTCGAGGAAAGTGGCTGCGGTGGCGCTTGGAGTTGCGGAGTTTCGAGCCGGTCTGCCTTGGTCAGTGTATCGTGTGAGGGACGTAATCCGACCGTTGCGAGAGCCGGCGGCTCGTTCACAGGCTCTGTGATGCGCGGGGGCGCCTCGAGCTCCATCACGGCGAGTGTACCGAGGCCAATTAGGAAGAGAGCTACTCTCATCTGATTTCACGCCCTCCGAACGAGAAACCTCACTCAAATCCTCTTAGAAATGAGCTCCAGAAATCAAGGACG
>NZ_JBVVPQ010000084.1:0-27698 GCF_055811695.1 Bradyrhizobium sp. MI1.3
TCTCCCACAAGGGGAGAGGGTTAGCAGAGTGCATCTGCATCGAAGGCCCTACGCCGCTGACGTCAGCCGTTGCAGGAATTGCGTCACCTCGCGCCGGAGCGTCTCGACCTCGCCATGGACGCGTTCGGAGGCGCTGTTGACGCGGCTCGCCACACGGCCCGTGTCGGCGGCGGCTTCGCTGATGCCGGTGACGTTGGAGGACATTTGCGAGGTACCGGCCGAGGCTTCCTGGACGTTGCGGGCGATCTCACGGGTGGCGAGACCCTGCTGCTCGATCGAGGTCGCGATCGAGGCGGTGATGCCGTTGATCTCGGTGATGGTCTGCGCGATCGCCTCGACGGCGGCGACCGAATTGGTGGTCGATTGCTGCATCTCGCCGACCTTGGCGCTGATCTCCTCGGTCGCCTTCGCGGTCTGGTTGGCGAGGCTCTTGACCTCGGATGCGACCACGGCGAAGCCGCGGCCGGCCTCGCCTGCCCGCGCGGCCTCGATGGTGGCGTTGAGCGCCAAGAGATTGGTCTGCTCGGCGATCTCGCTGATCAGCTTGACCACGTCGCCAATCCGCATCGCTGCATCCGCAAGCATGCGAATCTCGCTGCCGGCACGATTGGCTTCGTTCACCGCCCGCCCCGTGCTCGTGGTCGAACCGGCCACCTGCCGGCTGATCTCGGCGATCGATGATGCGAGCTGCTCTGCGGCGCTGGCGACGGTGGCGACGTTGCGCGAGGCCTGGTCGGACGCACTGAGCACGCCGGACGTCTGTCGGCTGGTCTTCTCGGCCGCCGCCGCCATCTGGCCGGCGTCGGATTCGAGATCGGTTGCCGCGCCCATCAGAGTGCCGGCGACCTGGTCGAGATGGGTGCCGAACTGCTTTGCGAGGTCCGCGATCTCGACCACGCGACGGCCGAGGCTGTCGGTGCCGGAATTGATGACGGTGGCTGAACGGCGGAACGAGCCGGGTAATCCGTGCGCGAGGATCTTGCGGAAATATTTACCGCGGCTTGCATAGTCCATCGACGCAGAAGCTTCCCGCAAATAGGCATCGGTAATGTCGAGCATGTCGTTGACCGACTTCTGAATGGCGCCGATCCGTCCGGCCTGGCGGATGCTGAGGATGCGCGCCTCGAGGTCGCCACCTGCGGCCTTGCGGCACACGCCTGCCACCTCGTCGACGGCCACCGCCGTGCGGTGCTGGCACCAGACGGCATAGACGAGCAGCACGACCGTGACGCCAAGCAACGCCGCGCCGGAAACTCCGGTCGTACCGGCGAGCGAGAGCACGAACGCGACGACGGCAAGAACGGATGCGAGCGCGGTCGCTCCCTGCGCCTTAGAGAGAGAGCACAAATTCATCGTAACCGACACCCTGTTGCTTGAGCAGCCCGACCATCGCCTCGAAGCTCGCATGCATGCCGTCCTTGGCATTGGCATGCCGCGCCTCTTCCGCGCACAGCGCCTTGTAGATCGGCTTGATACGCTCGATCTGCGCGGGATCGGGTCTGCGACGGTTGGAGTGATAGCCGACGATATCGCCACGCTCATCGAATGTCGGCGTGACGTGGGCGAACACCCAGTAATGGCTGCCGTCCTTCGCGAGGTTGACGACGTAGGCGAAGATCTCCTGCCTGGACTGGAGCGTGTCCCACAGCAGCTTGAAGACGGAGCGTGGCATCTCGGGGTGGCGGATCAGGCTGTGGGGGGCGCCCATCAGCTCCTTCCAGGAGTACTGCGCCATACGGATGAAGACATCGTTGGCGTAGGTGATGCGGCCCTTGAGGTCGGTCTTCGACACGATCAGCTCCTCCTCTCCGAGGAGATTTTCCACGCCGGTCGGCCGTATCGCACGCGTCATCGTTGACGAATCCTCACGAAGGGCGAACGCTCCAAATGAGTGGAGCTCGCATCCTCCCAGGGATTACGGCAGAAGATGTTAATCAGGTGTGACCGCGGGAACCCCCGTGATCACTTGACGGCTCCGTATCATTACTTAGGAGCATCGCTTGTAGTGTCGGGCTACCGCCGGCGCGCAACAACGAGGTTACATCGTCGCGCCCAGCACCCATGGCGCGAACTCGGCGCCGCCGAAATCAAAACTCTCGCTCTTGGTCGGCTGTCCGGACGCGGTCTTGAGGATGAGATCGAAAATGCGCTGGCCGCACTGCTGGACGCTCTCCTCGCCTTCGAGGATGGTGCCGCAATTGACGTCCATGTCCTCTTCCATGCGCTTATACATGGGCGTGTTGGTGGCGAGCTTGATCGAGGGCGCCGGCTTGCAGCCGAACACGCTGCCGCGGCCCGTGGTGAAGCAGACGAGGTTGGCGCCGCCGGCGACCTGTCCGGTCGCGGCAACGGGATCGTAGCCGGGCGTGTCCATGAACACGAAACCCTTCTTGGTGATGGGTTCGGCGTAGCGCAGCACTTCGACGAGATTGGTGGTGCCGGCCTTCGCCATCGCGCCGAGCGACTTCTCCAAAATGGTGGTGAGACCGCCGGCCTTGTTGCCCGGGCTTGGATTGGCGTTCATCTCGGCGCCTTCGCGCGTCGTGTATTCGTCCCACCAGCGCATGAGATCGACCAGCTTCTCGCCGACCTCGCGGCTGACGGCGCGGCGCGTCAGCAGATGCTCGGCACCATAGGTCTCCGGCGTCTCCGACAGGATCACGGTGCCGCCGTGACGCACGATGAGATCGCTGGCCGCGCCCAGCGCCGGATTGGCGGAGACACCGGAATAGCCATCCGATCCGCCGCATTGCAGCGCCACGGTCAATTCGCGCACCGGTACGGATTCGCGCTTGACCTTGTTGGACTCCGCGAGCGCCTCGCGCACGAACGCGATGCCCGCCTCCACCGTCTTGCGGGTGCCGCCGACCTCCTGGATGTCCATCGCGCGCAGACGGCCGGCGAGCTTCTGCTCTTCCATCAGGCCGCCGATCTGGTTCACCTCGCAGCCGAGGCCGAGCACGATGACGTGGGAGAAGTTCACGTGCCGCGCATAGCCGCCGAGCGTACGGCGGAGCAGCGCTAGCGGCTCGTTCTGCGTCATGCCGCAGCCGGTCTTGTGGGTCAGCGCGACCACGCCGTCGACATTCGGGAAGTCGGCCAGCGGATTGTCGCCGGTGAACGGATTTTTCTTGAACACGTCGGCGACGAGGCTTGCGACATGCGCGCTGCAATTCACCGATGTGAGGATGCCGATATAGTTGCGCGTGGCGACGCGGCCGTCCGGACGGCGGATGCCTTCGAAGCTCGCCGGCAGATCGAAATTCGGCGTCGGCTTGACGTCGGCGCAATAGGCATAGTCCTTGGCAAAATCGCCCATGCCGCAATTCTGCACGTGCACGTGCTGGCCCGGCGCGATCGGCACCGTCGCAAACCCGATGATCTGGCCATACCGTATCACCGGCTCGCCGACTGCGATCGGCTTGATCGCGACCTTGTGGCCGGAAGGAATGCGCTCGACCGTGGTCACGCCGTCGGCCACCGATGTTCCCGGCGGCAGGCTTGCGCGCGCGATCAGCACGCCATCATCGGGATGCAGGCGAATGACGGGGCTGATGGTCATGGGATGTCTCCTGTATCGAAACTATCATGCCCCGGACGCAGCGCAGCCTGAAACGGTGCGCTGCTGAGCCGGGGCCCCAGTTGTTTACGTAATGTGCTTCACTGGCTTCTGGGTCCCGGCTCTGCGGAGCGGCGCTACGCGCCGCACCGCGTCCGGGACACAGAGAGAGATCAGGCCTTGCCGCCGGAATCCTTCCGGGTGGCGTTGACCTGCATCTTGGCGTAGGTCGTCATCAGACCGACCTCGTTCGACAGCGTCACCAGCTTGAAGCCCATGTTGATGGCGCGCGCGGCACCTTCGGCGCCGCTGCAATGGATGCCGGGGTTGAGGCCGCGCTTGCCGCACTCCTTGACGATCTTCTCGTAGATCGCGAGGATTTCGGGCTCGGTGCGATCGAGTTTCGGCTCGAGGCCGTAGGAGAAGCCGAGGTCGGACGGGCCGATATAGACGCCGTCGATGCCTTCGACGTCGAAGATCGCTTCCATGTTCTCGACCGCGGTCCTGGTCTCCATCATCGGCAGCAGCACGATGTCGTCGTTGGCCGTCTTCTGGTAGGAGCCCGCGGTGCCGTACATGCCGGCGCGAATCGGTCCGTTGGAGCGCACGCCCTTCGGCGGGTACTTGGAATAGGACACGAGGTTCCTGGCTTCCTGCGGCGTGTTGACCATCGGGCAGATCACGCCATAGGCGCCGCCATCGAGCACCTTGCCGATGATGCCGGGCTCGTTCCAGGGCACGCGGACCATCGGCGTGATCGGGTGCTTGTCCATCGCCTGGAAGCACTGCACCATCGACAGATAATCCTGCACGCCGTGCTGCATGTCGACGGTGACGCTGTCGAAGCCGCATTGCGCGATCATCTCGGCCGAGAAGCCGGAGGGAATCGCGAGCCACGCGTTGACCACGGCCTTGCCCGACTTCCAGATTTCCTTGACCTTGTTCGCCACGTTGCCTTCCTTCTTTGTTTTGGACCTTCGTCACCATGACGAGCGCCGCGACAGCACGATGCCGTTATTAGCGCGATCCCGACCGCCGCGCTACGCTCGCGATGGCGCAAGGTGTCACTGGCAAAGGCGGCGCAATCCGTTCCGGCGCGCCGATTTTGCAGCGATCGGCTTGAGCGGCACTTGAGCGAAAAAATGCGGCGATGTCCATGATTGTTGCCGCGCGCTCGCGCATATCTGCTTTCACTCCTCGGCACTTGCCTCCTCGCTTGCGCCGAGCCCTGCGAGACTCTGTTCGAGTTCGCCGAGCATCTCCTGCAACTCGACGAGCTTGCGTGCGCCGAAGCGTCGCGTGATCTCCGCATAGATCGCTTCGGAGGACGGCGCCACCGAGGCCATCAGCTTCACGCCTTTTTCCGAGATCGAAACCATGCTGCGGCGCTGGTCCGCCTTCGCGGTCTTGCGCTCGATCAGGCTGCGCGCCTCCAGATCGCGCAGGATGCGCGACAGGCTCGGTCCGAGCAGGAACGCCGTGCGCGCGAGTTCCGTGACCTCGACCGTGTCGATTGCCGCGAGCGCGCGCAGAATGCGCCATTGCTGCTCGGTCAGGCCATGCTCACGCAACGAGGGACGGAATTGCCGCATCACCGCTTCGCGTGCCCGCAGCAACGACATCGGCAGCGAGCGCGAGAAGTCGCGCATCGGCACCTGCCGCACGGCGGGCTCGCTTCCGTTCGCGGGATCAGCCGGTCTCTTCGTCATGACGCCCTTTCAAGCCGCGAAACGTTTGCAGTGCAGCAAGCCAAATTGTGTTTGACGCATTCACTTAACATGTTAAGTATCTTCCGGCACCACGATCTGTAAGATTACACATGGCGCTTTCAAACGACGATATCCGAGCTTGCGCGAACCGTCTGCACCAGGCGGAGAAGACCCGTACGCAGATCCGGCAGCTCTCGCAGGACTTCCCCGACATCAGCATCGCTGACGCCTACGCGATTCAGAAGGCTTGGGTCGATATCAAGATCGCCGAGAGGCGCATCGTCAGGGGACACAAGATCGGCCTGACCTCGAAGGCGATGCAGAGCGCGCTTGGGATCAACGAGCCGGATTCCGGCGTGTTGCTCGACGACATGTTCTTTGCCGATGGTGGCCTCGTCCCGACGGAGCGCTTCATCGCGACGCGCGTGGAAGCCGAGCTCGCCTTCGTCATGAGCAAGCGCCTCGCGGGCCCCGACTGCACGCTATTCGACGTGCTCAACGCCACCGACTTCGTGGTGCCGGCGCTGGAGATTCTGGACACGCGGATCGAGCGCGTCGATCCTCAGACCAAGGCGACGCGAAAGATCTTCGACACCATCGCCGACAACGCGGCGAACGCCGGCATCGTGCTCGGCGGACGGCCGATCCGCCCGCTGGATGCTGATCTGCGCTGGATCGGCGCGCTCTGTTTCAAGAATGGTCAGCTCGAAGAGACTGGCCTTGCCGCCGGCGTGCTCAATCATCCCGCAACGGCCGTTGCCTGGCTCGCCAACAAGATCGCACCGCTCGGCCTTGCGCTCGAGCCCGGACAAATCGTGCTCGCGGGCTCCTTCATCCGTCCGATCGAGACCCGCAAGGGCGACACAATTCAGGCCGATTATGGCGCCTACGGCTCGGTGAGCTGCTACTTCGCCTGACGAACAAGTAAAGACAGGGAGTGAAACCGCGATGCCGCATTTCACGATCGAATATTCGGCCAATCTCGACGACCGCCTCGACATCGGCGCGGCGTGCGAGGTGGTGCGCAAGGCGGCGGTCGAGACCGGCATCTTCCCGCTCGGGGGCATCCGCGTCCGCGCCGTCAGATGCGAGCATTATGCGATTGCGGACGCGCGGCAGGACTACGGCTTTCTCGACATGGTGCTGCGCATCGGCGAAGGCCGTGACCTCAAGACCCGCAAGGAGGCCGGCGAACAAATCTTCCAGGCGCTCTCCCGCCATCTCGATTCCGTCTTCGCAAGCTCGAAATTCGCGCTCTCGTTCGACATGCAGATCAACGACAAGGACACGAGCTGGAAGCGCAACAACATCCACGACGCCCTGAAAGCGGAGGCCGCCCATGGATAAGACCACGCCGAAAGCCGATGTATTCCAGGCCAACCGCGACCGGGTCGCGCCGCTGCTGAAGTCTCTGCGTGCCGACGGTATCGGCCACATGATCGACGGCAAGATCGTGCCGTCGATCTCGGGCGAGACCTTCGAGACGAAATCGCCGGTCGACGGCGCCACGCTCGCGAGCGTCGCCCGCGGCAATGCCGAGGACGTCGATCGCGCCGCCACCGCTGCCGCCCTCGCCTTCAAATCCTGGCGCGACATGGGCCCAGCGATGCGGAAGAAGCTGCTGCATCGCGTCGCCGACGCCATCGAGGACAATGCCGAGGACATCGCGGTGCTCGAATGCATCGACACCGGCCAGGCCTATCGCTTCATGGCCAAGGCTGCGATCCGCGCCGCCGAGAACTTCCGCTTCTTTGCCGATCGATGCGGCGAGGCGCGCGACGGCAAGAACACGCCGAGCGACGAGCATTGGAACGTCTCGACCCGCGTGCCGATTGGGCCGGTCGGCGTCATCACGCCGTGGAATACGCCGTTCATGCTCTCGACCTGGAAGATCGCGCCTGCCCTCGCGGCGGGATGCACCGTCGTGCACAAGCCGGCGGAGTGGTCGCCGATCACGGCGGCTATTCTCGCGAAGCTCGTCAAGGAAGCCGGCGTGCCCGACGGCGTGCTCAACACCGTCCACGGTTTTGGCGAAGAGGCCGGCAAGGCGCTGACCGAGCATCCTGCCATCAAGGCGATCGGCTTCGTCGGCGAAAGCTCGACGGGATCCGCGATCATGATTCAGGGCGCGCCGACCTTGAAGCGCGTGCATTTCGAGCTCGGCGGCAAGAACCCCGTGATCGTGTTCGACGACGCCGACCTCGACCGCGCGCTCGATGCCGTCGTGTTCATGATCTACTCGCTCAACGGCGAGCGCTGCACGTCGTCGAGCCGCCTGCTGATCCAGGCCGGCATCGCCGAAAAGTTCATCGAGAAGCTGACCGCGCGGGTAAGAGCCCTGAAGGTCGGCCATCCCCTCGATCCCGCCACCGAGATCGGCCCGCTGATTCATGAGCGGCATCTGGCGAAGGTCTGCTCCTATTTCGACGTCGCACGCCAGGACGGCGCGACGATTGCCGTGGGCGGCAAGGCCTATGACGGCCCGGGCGGCGGACATTATGTCGAGCCGACTTTGGTGACCGGCGCACACGGCAAGATGCGCGTGGCGCAGGAAGAGGTGTTCGGCCCCTTCCTCACCGTGCTGCCCTTCAAGGACGAAGCAGACGCGATCGAGATCGCCAACGACATTCGCTACGGCCTGACCGGCTATGTCTGGACCAACGATGTCGGCCGCGCGTTGCGTGTCGCGGATGCGCTGGAGGCCGGCATGATCTGGCTGAACTCGGAAAACGTCCGCCATTTGCCGACGCCGTTCGGCGGCATGAAGGCTTCAGGCATCGGCCGCGACGGCGGCGACTATTCGTTCGACTTCTACATGGAAACCAAGCACGTCTCGCTGGCGCGGGGCACGCACAAGATTCAGAAGCTGGGAATTTAACTGCCATTCCGGGGCGGCTCGAAGAGCCGAACCCGGAATCCATCGCGCAGCAGAGTTAGTGGAAGAATGGATTCCGGGCTCGCGCTCCGCGCCCCGGAATGACAAGGGCCGAGAGGGGAAACGCAATGCCCGTACCGCAACATATCTTCGAGCCGCCGTTCAACATCATCCGCTCCAGCCACGCCGTGCTGGACGTGACCGATCTGAAGCTCAGCCGCGAGTTCTATGAAAGCGTTGTCGGCCTGCATGTCGAGGACGCCGACGACAAGGTCGTCTATTTGCGCGCCGCTGAGGAACATCAGCATCACTCACTGGTGTTGCGCAAGGCGGCGGCGCCTGCCTGCAACCGGCTCGGTTTCAAGGTCGGCAATGACGGGGATCTGGACAAGGCCGCAAAGTTCCTGTCCGAGAACGGCCTGGGCTACGCCTTCGCCGATCAGCCCTTCCAGGGCCGGACGCTGCAGTTCACCGATCCCTTCGGCTTCCAGATCGAGCTGTATGCATCGATGGAGCGGCGGCCGCATCTGCTGCGCCGCTACGACCTCTACAGGGGCTGCCATCCGCAGCGGCTCGACCATTTCAACGTTTTCGCCGCCGAAGTGCAGGACACCGTTGAATTCTATGCCCGGCTCGGCTTTCGCCTCACCGAATACGCCGAGGAGGACGGACCGAACGGGCGCATCGCCGCGGCCTGGATGCATCGCAAGGGCAATGTCCACGATTTTGCGATCACCAACGGCAAGGGCCCGCGGCTGCACCACTTCGCGTACTGGACGCCGACGGCGATGAACATCATCCATCTCTGCGACGTCATGGCCTCGCAGGGCTTCGTGAAGAACATCGAGCGTGGTCCCGGCCGCCATGGCATCTCGAATGCGTTCTTCCTCTACGTCCGTGATCCCGATGGGCACCGTCTGGAGCTCTACACCAGCGATTACTTCACCGGCGATCACGACCACGAGCCGCTGCGCTGGTCGCTGCGCGATCCGCGCCGCCAGACATTGTGGGGCGCGCCCGCCCCGCGCTCCTGGTTCGAGCAGGGCTCGCCGTTCTCCGGGCAAGCCGTGCGTGAGCCGAAGTTCGTGGCCGACGTGCTGGTGGCGGATTAAGCAATGACCCTCCCTCACCTCTCCACCTATTCCGTCAAGGGTGCAATCCGCTACGGCGCCGTCGTCGACGGCGGCATCGTCGATCTCTCGGCGCGCCACGGCAAAGACTATCCCACGCTGCGCGAGGTGATCGCCGCAGGAAAGCTCGCGAGCCTCGCCGAGGAGGCCGCCAGCCGCACCCCCGATCACGCGCTCGGTGACATCATCTGGCTGCCGCCGGTGCCCGCGCCGGAAAAGATCATCTGCATCGGCGTCAACTATCCCGATCGCAATGCCGAGTACAAGGACGGCCAGGACGCGCCGAAATATCCGAGCATGTTCATGCGCTCGCCGCGCTCCTTCGTCGGCCATGACACGCCGCTGGTGCGCCCGCGCGCCTCCGCGCAGCTCGACTATGAGGGCGAGATCGTGCTGGTGATCGGCAAGGCGGGCCGGCACATTCCGGAAAATTCTGCGCTCGACTACATCGCCGCGCTGACGCTCTGCAACGAAGGCTCGGTGCGCGACTGGCTGCGCCATGCCAAGTTCAATGTCACGCAGGGCAAGAACTTCGATTCCAGCGGCAGCCTCGGCCCGTGGCTGGTGCCCTACGCACAGGAATCGCAGATCGCCGACATTCGCCTCACCACGCATGTCAATGGCGAGCTGCGGCAGGACGACCGTACCAGCCGGCTGATGTTTCCGTTCCGCTATCTCATCAGCTATATCTCGACCTTCGCAACGCTCGTTCCCGGCGATATCATCATCACGGGCACGCCGACCGGCGCCGGGGCACGGTTCGATCCGCCGCGTTATCTGAAGCCCGGCGATGTCGTCGAGGTCGAAGCCGAGGGCATTGGAAAATTACGCAACGGCGTCGTCGACGAAGCCTGAACAATGATTGAAATGGAATAGTGCCATGACCACCCTCACCGGCGGCGAAGCAATCGTAAGCGGCCTTGTCGCCCATGGCGTCGACACCGTGTTCGGCCTGCCCGGCGCGCAGGTCTACGGCCTGTTCGACGCCTTCCACCAGGCCCAGCTCAAGGTGATCGGCGCGCGGCACGAGCAGGCCTGCGGCTACATGGCGTTCGGCTATGCGCGCTCCAGCGGCAGGCCCGGCGTGTTCAGCGTGGTGCCCGGCCCCGGCGTGCTCAACGCCAGCGCGGCACTGCTCACCGCCTTCGGCTGCAACGAGCCGGTGCTATGCGTCACCGGCCAGGTGCCGACGCAATTTCTCGGCAAGGGCCGCGGCCATCTGCACGAGATGCCGGACCAGCTCGCGACCTTGCGCACCTATGTGAAATGGGCGGACCGCATCGAATATCCCGGCAACGCGCCAACCACGGTTGCGCGCGCCTTCCAGGAGATGACGTCCGGACGGCGCGGCCCCGCCTCGGTCGAGATGCCCTGGGACGTCTTCACCCAGCGCGCGGACACGGCCGCCGCACAGGTGCTGGATCCCTTGCCCGCGCCGCGGCCCGATCCTGATATGATCAAGCAGGCGGCCGCGCTGATCAGGAACAGCAAGGCGCCGATGATCTTCGTCGGCAGCGGCGCGATCGAAGCGCGCGAGGAGATTCTCGAACTCGCCGAGATGATCGACGCCCCCGTCGTCGCCTTCCGCAGCGGCCGCGGCATCGTCTCCAATGCGCATGAGCTTGGACTGACGATGGCGGCGGCCTACAAGCTGTGGCCGACGACCGATTTGATGATCGCGATCGGCACGCGCGCCGAGCTGCCGGCGTCGGGCTTCCGCTGGCCGTATCAGCCGAAGGGGCTGAAATCCATTCGTGTCGACATCGATCCGGCCGAGATGCGCCGGCTTGCCTCCGATGTCGCTATCGTCGCCGACGCCAAAGCCGGCACGGCCGATCTCGTCACAGCCGTGAAGAAGGCCGGCTATGCGAGGACGAGCGGCCGGCGGGGAGACATCCGCGAGGCGACTGCGACGGCCCAAGCCGAGATCCAGCGCATCCAGCCGCAGATGGCCTATCTCAACATCCTGCGCGAGGTGCTGCCGGCGAACGCGATCGTGACCGATGAATTGTCCCAGTTCGGTTTCGCCTCCTGGTACGGCTTCCCGATCTACGAGCCGCGCACCTTCATCACATCAGGCTATCAGGGCACGCTCGGCTCGGGCTTCCCCACCGCGCTCGGGGCCAAGGTCGCCAATCCCGACAAGCCGGTGGTGGCGATCACCGGCGACGGCGGCTTCATGTTCGGCGTGCAGGAGCTTGCCACCGCCGTGCAGTTCAACATCGGCGTGGTGACGCTGGTGTTCAACAACAACGCCTACGGCAATGTCCGCCGCGACCAGCGCGAACGTTTTGACGGCCGCGTGGTGGCGTCCGATCTGGTCAACCCGGATTTCGTCAAGCTCGCGGAGTCCTTTGGCGTCGCGGCTGCACGCGTCACCGCGCCGGACCAGTTCAAGGCGGCGATGGAGACGGCGCTGGCCCATGGCGGGCCGTATCTGATCTCGGTGGAAGTGACGCGGGATTCGGAAGTCAGCCCGTGGGCGTTCATTCACCCGCCGAAGCCGTGATGACGATCCTCATGGTGAGGAGGCGCGTGAGCGCCGTCTCGAACCATGAAGGCCCCGCTGCTGCAGCTCGGCCTTCATCCTTCGAGACGCGCGCCAACAGGCGCGCTCCTCAGGATGAGGAGATCGACTAGCGCGTCCTGCGAAAGGTCAAATTGACCCGCGTCCGCCCGAGCAGCGCATGCTCGCCATCGGCGAGCGGCGCTACGCCGTGATAGGCAAGCCGTGACGGTCCGCCCCAGACTACGACATCGCCATGGACGAGCCGGAAGCGACGCGGCTTGTCGTTGCGTGCCATGCCGCCGAACAGGAACGTCGCGGGCAGGCCGAGCGAGACCGAGACGATCGGCGCCGAATAATCCAGCTCGTCCTTGTCCTGATGCAATGACAGCCGCGTGCCGGGCTCGTAGCGGTTGACGAGGCAGGCATCGGGCGCGAAGTCTTTGAAACTGCCCTGCTCGGCCGCACGGCCGGCGAGATCACGCAGCACGGACGGCATGGCGGGCCATGGCGCACCGGTTTTCGGGTCGATCGGATCATAGCGGTAACCGGTATGATCGGTGATCCAGCCGCGCTCGCCGCAATTGGTCATGGCGACCGACATCAAATGACCGCCGGGCGTGGTCATGCGGCGGAACGGCGACTGCGCCACGATGGCGCGCACGGCTTCGATCAACTCGCTTTCGATCGGCTTGACGAAGCCGCGCAACAGCACGGCGCCGTCGGCGATCTCCTCGCGCGACGGCTGGGCTTCGGCGACGCTATCGAACAAATCCGCCATCAGCGGCAGCGCTTATTTGGCATCGTGAAAGATCACACCCAGCGTGTGGCGCTGGCCAGAGCGAATCCGGCTGACGCCATGGCGGAGATTAACGCGGTAGGTGCCGCGTGTCCCCTGCACCGGACGGTGATGCACAGCGAAGGCGACCGCGTCGCCCTGCGCGAGCGGAACCACCTCGGCACGGGACTGCATGCGCGGGCGCTGCTCGGTCAGCACGAACTCGCCGCCGGCAAAATCGCGGCCGGGCTCGGACAAGAGGATCGCGACCTGCAGCGGGAACACGTGCTCGCCATAGAGATCCTGATGCAGGCAGTTGAAATCGCCGGCTTCATATTGCAGCAGCAGCGGCGTCGGCCGCGCCTGCCCTGCCTGGTGGCAGCGCTTCAGGAACGCTGCGTGTTCGGCGGGGTAGCGGATGTCGATTCCCATCGCCTCGTTCCAGCGATTGGCGACGCCCTGGAGATGCGCGTAGAGCGCCGGGCGCAATTGCGCGATCAGGTCGGGCAGCGGGTAGGAGAAATATTTGTACTCGCCGCGGCCAAAGCCGTGGCGGCCCATGACGATGCGGCTGCGGAAGTTGGCGTCGTCGGGATAGAGCGCGGCGACGGCGCGGCATTGGTCCGGCGTGAGCAGGCCCTTCAGGACAGCGCAGCCGTGCGTGTCGAGTTCGGCGGTGATCTGGGGCCAGTCGAGGGTATCGACATGGGCGGCGGGGTCGGCTGCCGCAGATTGACGCGATTTGCGTGCTGTAGCTGTCATGGCTCTGATCTTCGCAGGACCGCCCCGTCCTCTACCACCCGATTTCCGACTCTCGCCCCCGTCATTGCGAGCGCAGCGAAGCAATCCAGAATCCCTCCGCGGAACCAGTCTGGATTGCTTCGTCGCAAGAGCTCCTCGCAATGACAGTGCGGAGAGACCTTAGCCCCTCACCGGCAGCGTCACCACGTCGTAGCCGTGCTTGATCGTCCGCCTCAGCACGGGATCTTCCAGCTCGAAATCGAAACGGTCGGCGGGGCGGATACCGCCTTTCGCCGCAAACGTACCGCCGAACATGGCGCACCCGTCGGGGAATTTTCCACCCTCGAAACCGCGCGCGATCAGGTCGACGACCGGCAGCATCGCGTCCAGCGTGCCCTCCTGGTAGAGCACGCGCTCGCCCTTGATGGTGGCCCAGGAGCGCAGGATCATCCTGTCCCAATGGCCGATGACGTCCTCGAGCTCCCACAGCGTTGAGGAGATCGGCTTGTCGCACATCTGCTTGGACACCGTGACGTTGTAGGCCTCGACCTTGCGGTCGGTGTGGTCGGAGCCGCAGCCGACGAAAATGCGACCCTGCCAGCCGATCAGCACGAACTCGACCTCGCCGCTGGAATCGCCGCCAGTGCACTCGATGCTGTCTTCCATTGTCAGGCGCCGCGCCGAGGCGCGATAGTAGATCGGCGTCGAGGCTGGCGGGGCGATACCCATCTCCTGCAGCTCGGCAATGTGCTTGTCGCGCGCGACCGGATCGCGGCCGGTCCAGCCGGCGATGACCATCTGGTCGATCGCCAGCGTCAGCGGCGTGGTGGTGTCCTGGGCGTCGACGGTGAAAGTCAGGTCAAACACGAATTACGGCCTCCATGCCGGCAGCAAGCTCGAAGATACGGCGGTCCGATCCGCCCGCGCCCGCCAGCATCAGGCCGACCGGAATCTCGCCCTCGCGATGC
The DNA here is from genome assembly GCF_055811695.1 of Bradyrhizobium sp. MI1.3. NCBI lineage: Bacteria > Pseudomonadati > Pseudomonadota > Alphaproteobacteria > Hyphomicrobiales > Nitrobacteraceae > Bradyrhizobium > Bradyrhizobium sp. MI1.3. The sequence goes on from NZ_JBVVPQ010000084.1 coordinate 14,267, forward strand.
GCAGGCAGCGAGATGGCGCAGCCGTCGATCATGTTGATCAGGGTGCAATTGCGGAGCGCCCGCAGGTTTTCCCTGGTGAACGCCTTGTCGTCGGCAAGATCCGCAATTTTCGGCGGCGTGTTGGCGGTGGTCGGCAGCACCAGCGCGTCATAGGGAGCGATGCGCGCATTGACGCGGGCGATCAGCGAGCGGCGCTCGTTGAGAAGATCGATGTAGTCCGCCGCGCTCTGCGCCTCGCCGCGCATGATGCGCACGGAGACTCTGGGATCGTAGACGTCGCCCTTGGACGTGAGGAGGTAGCGATGCCAGGCATAGCTTTCGGAAGCCGCAAAGCCGCCCTTGGCGTTCATCGGTCCGATGTCGTGGAATTCGGCCATCTCGATGCGCTCGATGATCGCACCGTGATCGGCAAGGGTCTTGAGCGCCCGCTCAAATGTCCCGGCCACTGCCGCATCGAGGTCGTCGAGCGCGATCGTGGTCGGCACCGCCAGCCGCATGCCCTTGACCGGGCGAGGCTTCAGCGGGGCGATCGGCTCGTTGGCGAGCACGGCGTCGAGAATGGCACAGCAACTGACCGATCGTGCCAGCGGCCCGATGCTGTCGAGCGAGAACGACAGCGGCACAGCCCCATCGAGCGGCACGCGCCGCTGCGTCGGCTTGTAGCCGACGATGCCGTTATAGGCCGCCGGAATCCGGCAGGAGCCGCCGGTGTCGGTGCCGAGCGCGCCATGCGCCATGCCGTCGAGCACAGAGACCGCGGCACCCGAAGACGAACCGCCGGGCACGTGGCCCTCGGCCCGGTTCCAGGCGCCCTTTGGCGTGCCGTAATGCGGATTGATGCCGATGCCGGAATAGGCGAACTCGGTCATGTTGGTGCGCCCGATCACGACGAAGCCGGCCTTGCGCAGCCGCGCCACCGTGGGGGCATCCTGTTCGGCCGGCGAGGAATCGTCGAGCGCGCGGGAGCCGGCGCGCGTCACCTGGCCCTTGATGTCGAAGAGATCCTTGATCGAGACCGGGATACCGGCGTAGCGCGAGGGCGCCGCCTTCACCTTGCGCAAACCGTCCATCGCATCCGCCGCCACAAGCGCGGCATCCTTGTCGACATGGATGAAGGCACGCTGCCCCTCGCCGGCCGGATCGGCGATTTTGGCGATGCAAGCCTCGACCAGCTTGCGGGAGGTGGTGCGGCCGCTTTCGAGGTCTTCGGCGAGCTTCTTCAGTGTCGAAAAATCGGGCATGTCTGTCTCACGGAATATTTGCGCGCAATGTATAGCGCTGCCTCACTTCGACACAAGCATTGTGCGCATGATGGCATGCATGCGCATTGCTGGACCGTTGACGCGCCATGGTCGATTGTCGCATCAAGATCGCAACAGCCGGGCTTAGCTTGGCCTTGGGAGGACCTGCCGAGATGGCCGAACCGCAGCGCGCGCGACCGAAACCGACGCCCGAGACCCAGCATTTCTGGGACGGCACCAAGGCGGGTGAGTTGCGCCTGCAGCGCTGCGACGCCTGCGCGCATGTCTATTTCCCGCCACGCCCGTTCTGCCCGTCCTGCGCCTCGCGCAAGGTCAGCATCTTCAAGGCGAGCGGCAAGGGCTTTCTCTACAGCTACGTGATCAACCACCGTCCCGCCGCGCCCGGCTTCACGCCGCCTTACGCGATCGCGGTAGTCGAGCTCGACGAGGGTCCGCGGATGATGAGCAACATCATCGACTGCCCGCAGACACCGGAGGCGCTCGAGCTCGACATGAAACTCGAGGTCGCCTTCGAGGCGCTCGACGATAAGGTCACCCTCCCCGTATTCCGTCCGGCGAAGGGATAGGCCATGCGCAGCGACCAGGTTGCCGTCGTCGGCGCGGCCGAGACCACCGAGCTCGGTGTCATCCCCAACGCCTCGCAGCTCCAGCTTCACGCGGATGCGGCGCTCAATGCTATCGCCGATGCCGGCCTGAAGCTGTCGGACATCGACGGTTTCGCCACCGCGGTCGAAACGCCGCAGCAGGTCTGTCACTATCTCGGCATCAAGCCGACCTGGGTGGACGGCACCTCAGTCGGCGGCTGCTCGTTCATGCTGCATGTCCGCCATGCCGCCGCGGCGATCGAGGCCGGCCTCTGCAAGACGGTGCTGATCACCCATGCCGAGAGCGGCAAGTCGATGATCGGCAAGGCACCGCGTTCGATCCCCGCCGACAGCCTGCAAGGCCAGTTCGAGGCGCCGTTCGGCGTCTATGGCCCCCCCAGCATGTTCCCGATCCCCGTGCTGCGCTTCATGAAGACCTACGGCATCACGCACGAGCAACTCGCCTCGGTCGCGGTGGTGCAGCGGGAATGGGCGGCGAAGAATCCGCGCGCGATGATGAAGGATCCGATCACGGTCGCGGACGTCCTCAACTCGCGCATGATCGCCTATCCGTTCCGCCTGCTGCAGTGCTGCCTCGTCACCGACGGCGGCGGCGCGTTGATCCTGACCTCGGCCGACCGCGCCAGGGATTTTCCGCGCAAGCCCGTCTACATCATGGGCACCGGCGAGAGCGTGGAGACGCCGATGGTCAGCCAGATGGAGACGTTCAACTCCTCGCGCGCGTTCAAGACCGCCGGTCCCCTCGCCTTCAAGGAGGCTGGTATCGCGCACAAGGACGTCGACCATCTCATGATCTACGACGCGTTTGCGCATCTACCGCTGTTCGGCCTCGGCGATCTCGGCTTCATGCCGCACGAGGAGACCGGCAAGTTCATCGCCGACGGCAACACGCGGCCAGGCGGCAAGCTGCCGCTCAACACCAATGGCGGCGGCTTGAGCTACATGCATTCGGGCATGTACGGCATGTATGCGCTTCAGGAGAGCGTGCGGCAGATGCGCGGTATTGCGCCAGCGCAGGTCGCGAATGCGAAGATTTCGGTGTGCCACGGCGTCGGCGGCATGTTCGCCGCGTCGGGCACGATCGTGTTTACGAACGAGAGGTAATGAGCTGCTCGCCTCTCCCTCTCCCCGTTCTTACGGGGAGAGGGTTGGGGTGAGGGGCTGCTTCCACACACTCGGACTCGTGGAGAGTCCCCCCTCACCCGGATCGCATCGTCGATGCGATCCGACCTCTCCCCGCAAGCGGGGCGAGGTAAGACAACAGGAGAACCCACATGACGAAATCACTGCAAGACAAGGTCATCATCGTCACCGGCGCAGGCCGCGGCATCGGGCGGGAGATCGCGCTACTCTGCGCTGGCGAGGGTGCCAAGGTCGTCGTCAACGATCCCGGCGTCGCCGCTGACGGCGCCGGCACCAGCGCCGCGCCCGCCGAGGAAGTGGTCGAGGAGATCAAGAAGCGCGGCGGCACCGCGGTTGCCAATTTCGAGTCGGTGGCCGAAGCCATCCCCGCGAGCAAGATCGTGAAGACCGCGACCGATCATTTCGGCCGGCTCGACGGCGTGGTCAACAATGCCGGCATCCTTCGCGACATGATCTTCCACAAGATGAGCGTGGAAGCGTTCGAGGCCGTCATCAAGGTGCATTTGATGGGCTCGTTCTACGTCAGCCACGCGGCGGCGCGGATCTTCCGCGAGCAGGAGTCCGGATCGTTCGTGCACTTCACCTCGACCTCCGGCCTGATCGGCAACTTTGGACAAGCCAATTACGCCGCCGCCAAGCTCGGCATCGTCGGCCTGTCGAAGTCGATCGCGCTCGACATGGGCCGCTTCAACGTCCGTTCCAACTGCGTCTCGCCGTTCGCCTGGACCCGCATGATCGGCACCATCCCGACCGAGACCGAAGCCGAGAAGGCGCGCGTCGAGAAGATCAAGCAGATGGGCCCGGAGAAGATCGCGCCGGTCTGCGCCTATCTGCTCTCCGATGCCGCCAAGGACGTCTCCGGGCAGATCTTTGGGGCACGCATGAACGAGCTGTTCCTGTTCAGCCAGAACCGTCCGCTGCGCTCGGTGCACCGGAGCGAAGGCTGGACGCCGCAGTCGATCGCGGAACATGGCATGCCGGCGCTGAAGGGATCGTTCTACAAGCTCGACCGCTCCGCCGACATCTTCCCTTGGGATCCCGTGTAAGGAATCCCGTCGGACCGCATTTGCGGCATCTCTGCCCTGCGATCTCCGGTTATCTTACTCCGGAGATCGCTCCGCTTTACGCCCGATTGCTGGCGGATCATTTCCTCCCAACACAATTTTGGGAGGAAACCATGACAAGAATACTGACCAACTCCGACGACACGACTGCAAGCAGCGGCCTCGCCCGCCGCACGCTGCTCAAGGGCGCCGCGACTGTCGCCGCGTCTGCCCTGCTCGCCTCGAACGCGGACGCCCGCGACTTCGGCGCCAATGCCGAGCCGCAGCGCTATCCCGATCCTGACATCATTGCCATCGATCCCAAGCGCTTCAAGGCCAAGGTCGGCAACACCGCGATCAAGCGGCTCTATACCGGCTGCCTGTGGGCGGAAGGGCCAGCGTGGAATGCGCAGGGGCAATATCTCGTCTGGAGCGACATCCCCGCCAACCGGCAGCTGCGCTACCTCGACGACGACGGCCATATCTCCGAGCAATTCCACAAGCCGTCGAACGAGGCCAACGGCAACTCGTTCGACACCGAGGGCCGCCAGATCAGCGCCGAGCGCACCCGCCTCGTCCGCTACGAGCATGATGGTTCGGTGACGTCGCTGGCCGAACAGGCCAACGGCAAGCCGCTCAACGGCCCGAACGACATGGTGGTGCATCCCAACGACAAGGCGATCTGGTTCACCGATCCCGGCTACGGCGCGATCAGCATCTATGAGGGCAAGCTTGCCAATACCGGCTCGCTGCAGCCGTATCAGAAGGAAGCGGTTTATCGCATTGATCCGCAGAGCGGCCAGGTCGCGAAGGTGGCCGACGAGCCGTTCAAGCCGAACGGCATCGCTTTCAGTCACGACTACAAGAAGCTCTATGTCTGCGACACCGGCATCACGCATTATCCGCAAGCCGAGAACGTGGTGTGGTCCTACGACATCGACGGGGCGAAGCTGTCGAACCCGAAGAAGCTGATCGACATGAAGCTCGACGGCAAATCAGGCTTTCCCGATGGGTTGCGGGTCGACACTGAGGGCAATATCTGGGTCGGCGCCGGCTGGGTTGGCCCCGGCTACGACGGCGTGCAGGTGTTCGCGCCGAACGACGGCGCGCGCATCGGGCAGATCCTGTTGCCCGAGACCTGCGCCAACGTTTGCTTCGGCGGCAAGAAGCGCAACCGCCTGTTCATGACCGCGAGCCAGTCGCTCTATGCGGTCTATGTGGAGACGCAGGGCGCGCATTTCTGTTGAGGCCGTGCTCTCACGACGCGTCATGGCCGGGCTTGTCCCGGCCATCCACGACTTGAACCGCGGCACTGAGAACGTGGATGCCCGGGACGAGCCCGGGCATGACGACGGAGGGTGGGTCGCCTTATCCCGTATTCCTCAGCCCCGCCGAGATCCCGTTGATGGTCAGTTGAATCCCGCGCAGCACCTGCTCGTCCGGGTTCTGCGCGCGGTGCTCTTTCAGCAGTTCGACCTGCACGTGGTTGAGCGGGTCGAGATAGGGGAAGCGGTGGCGCACCGAGCGCTCCAGCAGCGGATTACTCTGCAGCAGCCGGTCCTGGCCCATGATGTCCAGCAGCGTCTCGATGCAGGAATGCCATTCGCGGCGGATGCGGCCGAAGATTTTTTCGCGGAGCGCCTCATCCGGCACGAGCTCGGCATAGCGCGAGGCGATCGCGATCGAGCTTTTGGCCAGCACCATGTCCATGTTCGACAACAGCATGCGGAAGAACGGCCATTCCTTGTAGAGCTCTTTGAGGAACGGCATGCCCTTGTCGGGATGCTCCGCGATCCATTGCTCGACCGCGCTGCCAAAGCCGTACCAGCCGGGCAGCATCAGGCGGCATTGCGCCCAGGAGAACACCCAGGGGATCGCGCGCAAATCCTCGATCGCGCGCGTCTTTTTGCGCGAGGCCGGACGGCTGCCGATGTTGAGTGTCGCGATCTCGTTGATGACGGTCGACGCCCAGAAATAATCGACGAAGCCGTCGGTCTCGTAGACGAGGCCGCGATAGGCCTTGAAGGCGAGGTTTGAAAGCTCGTCCATCGCGGTCAGATATTCGCGGCGCGGCGCGCTCTGGCGCGGATGCAGCAGGCTCGCCTCCAGCGTCGCGGCGGCAAGGATCTCCAGATTGTTGCGGCCGACTTCGGCGTTGGAATATTTCGACGAGATGATCTCGCCCTGCTCGGTGATGCGGATCTGGCCGTTCACCGCGCCGCCGGGCTGGGCGATGATGGCATCGTAGCTCGGGCCGCCGCCGCGGCCGACCGAACCGCCGCGGCCATGGAACAGGCGCAGGCGCACGTGATGACGCTCGAATACGTCAACGAGGTTGATCTCGGCCTTGTAGAGCTCCCAGCCCGAAGTGACGAAGCCGCCGTCCTTATTCGAGTCGGAATAGCCCAGCATGACCTCCTGCACGCTGCCGCGGCTGTCGACCAGCCGGCGGTAATCGTGCAGCGAGAGCATGCGGTCCATGACGGTGGAAGACGCCTGCAAATCCTCGATGGTTTCGAACAGCGGCACGATGTTGATGGCGCTGCGCCCGGAGGGATGCACCAGCCCCACCTCCTTCAGCAGCACCGCGACCTCGAGCATGTCGGACATGCTCTTGCACATCGAGATGATGCATTGGGGGATGGCATCCGAGCCGAACTTCGCATGCGCCTCCGCGGCCGCATGGAAGACATTGAGCTCGCCCATGGTCTCGTCGCTGTATTTGACGAATGGCGACACCAGCGAGCGCGTCGAGCGCAGCTCGTTGGTGAGCAGCGAGATGCGCGCGTCCTCGCCGAGCGCGAGATAGGACATGCCGGGATTGGCGGCGTCCATCAGCTCGGCAATGGTGCGCTCGTGCACCGCCGAATTCTGCCGGATATCGAGCCGGGCCAGATGGAATCCGAAGCAGTCCACCGCACGGCGCAGCAGCCGCAGCCGGCCGCGGGCGATGACGCCGGCGTTGTTGGAGATCAGCGAGCGGTGCAGCACGTCGAGATCGGCCTTGAACTCCCCGACGCTGTCATACGGCGCGCCCTTGCCGACCGGCCGCCGCGTGATCTCGACCTGAAGCATTTCAGCCGTGGCGGTCAGGCGCGCATAGATGCCGGAGACCGCGAGGCGATAGGGCTCGCCGCTCCGGTGCGGCGAGGTATCGGGCGAGCGCTCCGCCAGCGTGCGCAACTCCTCGGATACGTCGGCGAGATGCGCCGCGATCGACAGCTCGGAGCCGAGCACGTGCAGCTCATTGAGATAGAACTGCATCACCCGGCTCGACTGCAGCCGCAGCGTGCCGCGCATCACGTCGGCGGTGACGAAGGGATTGCCGTCGCGGTCGCCGCCGATCCAGCTGCCCATGCGCAGGAACGAGGCGAGCTCGCCTGCCGCCTGCTCGCCGCCCTCCTCCAGCCGGTCCTCCAGCGTGTTGACCAGCCGCGGCACCTCGCGGAGAAACGTGTAATCGTAGAACGACAGGCCGTTGGCGACCTCGTCGAGCACGGTGAGCTTGGTCCGGCGCAGCAGATTGGTCTGCCACAGCGTCAATACTTCGCGGCGGAGCTGCTCGTCGCTTGCGGCGGCCTCGTCGGCCGTCAGCGCGACGCGCTCGCGACGATCGAGCAGGGCTGCGACCTCCATCTCGCGGTCCATGGTGCTCTTGCGGCGGACCTCGGTCGGATGCGCGGTCAGCACCGGGCTGACCAGCGCGCTCTTGAAGAAGTTGCGCAGAGCATCGGCACCGATGCCCGCAGCCCTGGCATGGGCGAGGGTCTCGGCCAGCACGCCGGAGCCGCCGCCCTTGTTGGCGCGCATCTGGCGAATGTTGTTCTGGTCTTCGGCGATGTTGGCGAGGTGGGAAAAATAGCTGAAGGCGCGGACGATCCGCACCGTCTCCGAGGTCGACATGCTGTCGAGGATCTGCTCGAGCTCGCGGCGGGCGAGCCGGTCCTCGTCGCGGTGGAATCGGATCGAGGTCTGCCGGATGCGCTCGACCAGGTCGAACACATCGGCGCCCTCCTGGTCGCGCACCGTGTCGCCGAGGATGCGCCCGAGCAGGCGGATGTCGTCGCGCATGCGCGCATCCGCCTCCAGCGCCTGGACATCCTCGGGGCGGTTGTTGCGTTGGTCGGCGGTGTCGGATGGTAATGTCTGGAGGGACATGGCTCGGCTCCCCTTGTAGAGCTCCCTATGGCTCCCCGGCCCGGTCGAGTGTGCGATATTCTTCTGCCGCAGTGCAAGGTGAACTTGGTGGCGGCGCACACCACCGGCGCCGTTCGTGTCCCGGGCACGAGAGATTTGCCTGCAACTCGTCACTGCACACGTCCGCGGTCTCGCGGCGCGGGCGCCCGAGTTTTGCTGTCCGTTTTCGCCCTCGTCGCAAAGAAAGGGCGCAGGGAAGGCCGGGCGCCGGCTGGCACCCAGGGTCCGCACGCGAAAACGCACGCGGGGGTGACCACAGGTGATGCCGGAACATCCGGCCTTCCCTGCGCGATGGTTTTTGCTTATGGCGCGCTCTCCCCGGGGAGCGATGCACTATTGCCCCCGTCGCCTTGCGGATGATCGATGCGCGCACTCGGTCGAGCCGCACATCACCGCAAGCCTTGACGCACAGACCCCGGGCGTCAGGACCACACGCTTTTGCCGTCCGCGGACGTCCCTCCCCGGACATCCGGAAGCTTGCGCGTGCTCGCCACCGAAGCCGAAAAGAACCGATGTGACAGCGCCGGGTCGTTCGCGCAGATCGCGATGGCTCACAGGGGTCGCCCGCCCTGCCACCTCGTCACGCGCCGGCGCTGCCGCGTCCATCGCATCCCGGCTCACGTATCGTGACGATCGCGAAACGCCCCTTCTGGCGGGCTGGGATGGCTGCGGTTTACCCGAAGAGAATAATTCGGTCAATCAGAATATTCGACGGCCCGGTGCTTGACCTGCATGTGGCGTGTTTTGCTTGTCGGGCAACGCGAGGGATGGTGTGCTCGGCGTCGACTGAGCGCCCCACCCACTGCCACGAGCGGACATGGCTATGGTGTGAGAGAGCCATCCGCTCTGCCTTGGGCCGCGTAGGATGGGTAGAGCGCTTGCGAAACCCATCATGCTTCGTCTGCGGCGGAGGGATTGATGGGTTTCGCTGCGCTCTACCCATCCTACGAGTGCTGAAGCGCTCGGCAGGTCGACCAACGTTATTTTTGCTTTCGAGGATCATCCTCGGCGTTCAAATAGTCGATGCCTGTCGGTCCAATCCCGGTAATCTCGAAGATCACCTCTTCGTCCCTGGTTTCCGCAAACTGCCACACCTTTGGCGGCACGTGCGAAAACGTACCGGGGGGAAAGCTCAGGAGCTTCGATGCATCGACCTTGTCGCCCAGCGCAGAATAGTACGTCCCCGAAATGATGACGCGAACGCGTTCATCGGGGTGAGAGTGCACAGGCATTTTGGAATTCGCCGGTACTTTGAGTCGAACGGTATAGAGGCCCGGCTTGCCCGGATTGCCGTGTAGCACCGCCGATTGCGTCCCCTTAGGCATCGAAAGCAGCGGGCTCCACTTCAGTTCGGTCGCCGTCACGCGCTTGTATTCAAGTGAATTATCTTCCGCGAGGGCCGCACAAAATCCACTCGTCGCAAGGACGGCCAACAAACCGATCCCAAACTTGAGAAAGGACATCTCGGGCTCCGTTGAAAATATCCGGCGCCGCTACTCTACTCCAAGTGGTCTTTCTCTGCCATGGGTCGTCAGCACGCGTAGGATGGGTTTGGCGCTCGCAAAACCAATCATGCTTCGTCATCGGCGGACGGTGATGGGTTTCGCTCACGCTCTATCCTTCCTACGAGCTGTACAGTGTGCTTATCGCGTTCGCGTCAAATCATACTCGCCATGCCGAGCGCGCGAAGAAGGTCGTTCTGAATCGGGGCGACGGCCTCGTTCAGACGCTGGACACCGAGATCCATGCCTTCGGGCATCACGACCGTCCGCAGAGGCCGCCGTTCCGTGGCCTCGACCAGCTGCGCGATCGCATTCGCGACGAGCTGGGGCTGCGGCGGATTCTGCGGGTCGTTTCCATCGTTGGAGTGCTGCTTGATCTGACCCGGGATCGCCGCAACACCGCCATAGGTTTTCAGCACGTCTTGGTCGGAGGGTTCAGGGCTGGATGGAAGAAGGTTGCTCGGGAACGGGCCTGGCTCGACGATGACCGAATCCACACCGAAGCTCGAAAGCTCGTAGCGGTAGGCTTCCGCGAGGGCTTCGAGCGCGAACTTGCTGGCGGAATAGACACCGAAGAACGGGAAGACCACCCGCCCCATGAGCGACGTGACATGGACGAGGACGCCGCTGCCGGCAGCCCGCATGTGCGGCAGAACGGCACGATCGGTACGAACGGCGCCGAAGAAGTTCACGGCGAACTGCGCTTCGATATCCTTGACCGTATAGGCTTCCGTGACGCCGACGGGCATCATTCCCGCGTTGTTGACCAGGGCATCGACCCGGCCGTGCTGCCGGACGACTTCCGCGATCGCGGCGTTGACGGATTGTTCGTCGGCGACGTCCATCTCGAGGACCTGGAGCGCACGCCCTTCAGCCTTTGCCGCTTCGACAAGCTCGTCGCGAACACGGCCATTTCTTCCTGCGACATCGCGCATGGCAGCAACCACCGTGTGACCCCGCTTTGCGAGCTCCAAGGCGGTGAGTTTCCCAAAACCACTGCTCGCACCCGTCACAACCACAACTTTTCCGCTCATCTCACGATCTTTCTCTGAATCCAAGGAATAATGAATCTATAGACAGACCTGTATGTCTTTGCAATCCCTAGATTGACAGAATAGTCTGTCCAGCGACGCATACGGCTCGGTTAAGGACGATCGATGAGCACGCTGCTTGATTTCGTGGACGTGGATATTCAACCGCTCGATGCGCTCGCCCCGCGCGAGCGCATTTTGAAGACGGCGTCAGACCTGTTTTACCGGTTCAGCATCAACTCCGTCGGAATCGACCGGATCATCGCCGAAAGCGGCGTGGCCAAGATGACGTTCTACAAGCACTTTCCCTCGAAGGCCGACCTCATCGCCACTTATCTGCGCTACAAGAGCGCCGTCTGGTTTCAGATGCTTTCGACCTCCACCGAGCGAGCCGGTCTCACGCCAGTGGAGCGCGTTCTCGCTGTTTTCGACGCACTCGAACAACCGCTCCTTGCGCCTTCGTTCCGCGGCTGTCCGTTCGCCAAAGGAATGGCCGAATTCGGCCCGGAGGCAAACTCCCCGGGCGTAGAGGCGACCATCGCAGCGTATTTTACAAAGTTGCACGACTTCGTTGCGTCACTCGTTGAGCCCTTGTCATTGAGCAAACCCGAAAGGGCCGTGATCCAGATCCTGTCGCTGTTCGAAGGCTCGCTCGTGATCGCACAGTCAACGCGTGATCCCGCCATCGTCGAGGCTAACCGCGAGGCAGCCAGAGTGTTGTTGGAACAAGGGATCGCATCGTCGTCTTAATCTGGAGCCCTTGCGAAACTCTTCCTGGTTCGTCACCGGCGGACGGATCGATGGGTGCCGCTGGCGCTCTCCTCATCCTACGAGCGCAATCTGAGCGCCGCCTGAATGCGCTTGGTACAGCCAGAATTTGCAATCTTGGTACTGGTTTCATGACCAGGCGCGACGCATCTAGCTGCTAGTACCGCGACCGAAGCGAACCCGATCGGCAGTCTCAGTACGAGCTGGTCAATCCGGACAGCGCAGATCGCGGACACTTCCACACTGCCCGGCAGTTTGTAGATAGCCGTTGTGCTTACGCTGCCTGCAACAGTTGCATCAACAGACAATGACCGAGGAGATAATCCCATGAAGGCGATCGTTGTGAGGGAACGGGCCGCGGGAACGGCCGGGATGAAGCTGGTGGAGCGGCCCGAACCGCAGGCATCGATAAACGATGTCGTTGTTCGGGTTCATGCGTCGGGATTTGTTCCGACCGAGCTGACATGGCCCTCGACCTGGACCGATCGCCTCGAGCGTGACCGAACACCGTCGATCCCTGGGCACGAGTTGGCTGGAGTGGTCACCGCTCTCGGATATGGCACTACGGGGTTGTCGGTAGGACAGCGGGTGTTTGGCCTCGCGGACTGGTATCGCGACGGCACGCTCGCCGAGTATGTGGCGATCGAGGCACGCAATCTCGCGCCGCTCCCGGGCGACGTCGACTTCACGGTGGGCGCAAGCCTGCCGATCTCGGGCCTGACGGCATGGCAAGGGCTGTTCCAGCACGGCCGCTTTCAGGCGGGGCAAAGCGTCCTCGCACACGGCGCGGCCGGTGCAGTCGGGTCGATGGTGACGCAACTCGCACGAGAGGCCGGCGCCCACGTCATCGGCACCGGACGCGCCGCCGACCGTCAGACGGTGCTCGACTTCGGCGCGAAGGAGTTCGTCGACCTCGACAACGATGCCCTGGAAGACATCGGCAAAGTCGACTTGGTGTTCGATGTCATCGGCGGTGACATCCAGAAGCGGTCCGCAGCATTGATTCGAGCCGGAGGAACACTGGTCACCATCGTCGGGCCCGCAGAGGCGCGACCCTCCGACGGCCTGGCGGTCGACTTTGTCGTCGAGGCCGATCGTGCCCAACTGAGTGAGATCGTCCAGCGGGTGCGGGACGGACGATTGCGGACAAACATCGGCAACGTCTCGATCTTCGACGATGCCGTCGCCGCCTTAAACCCGACCAGGCGACGCAAGGGGAATACGATCATTCGCGTTCGTCCCTGAGGGCGCATGCGCATTGATGCACGCAGCGTGCAGGATGGGCCGAGCGCTTGCGAAACCCATCATGCTTCGTCATCGGCGGACGGTTTGATGGGTTTCGCTCACGCTCTACCGATCCTACGAGCTTGGTTGGTCCTCAAGCTCCCGGATGTGCTTCGCGGTCCGTATTAACATCGGTACCAACTCCGATCTCGGGACAATCGTGACGCTCACCAGTGGTGATGGTGCCGCCAGCCATAATGATGACCTCGGCCTCTGCCCCAACCGTAATGATGACCACGCCCACCGTGATGACCCCAGCCGTGGCCACCACCATGCCCGTGGCCGCCCTTGACCTCGATAGTGGCAGTCTGAGACGCGCCCAGTGCGTCCGGCTTGGCAGCGGGCATCGCCGAAGCAGAAGGTGAAGGTATTAAAGCAACGGTCCCCGCCACAAAGCCGATCAAACAAAGCCACTTCATGCAATCGCCTCCCGATAAGAATGAGCCGTGGGCCAGCCGGCCGCGGCACATTGCGGCAGCGTTCGCTCCCGTTCTTCAACAATGAAGCCGGGAAAAAGTTGCAATGAATCTGACGCATTGCCGAGGGGCAGGATACCTATGCCCGGTCGAAAGCAGTCGTGCTCCACTTCGAATCAGC